>DATMJM010000326.1:0-2475 GCA_035553935.1 Solirubrobacteraceae bacterium | reverse complement strand
CTGCGCGACGTTCTCCGTGAGGCGGACCTGGTTGCTGCCGTCGGCTTTCATTACGTAGATCTCGAAGCGACTGCTGCCGGGGGGAGCATCGGCCGGCAGCGCGTCGCGCGTGGAGTGAAATGCGATCCTCGTGCCGTCCGGGGACCAGCTCGTCGAGCGGTCCTCGTTCGCGCCGCTGAAGGTCAGCCGCGTCACGTTGCTGCCGTCGGCGGCCATCTTGTAGACCTCGGAGACGGTGTCGCGGAAGCTCTCGAACGTGATGAACGCGCCGTCCGGTGACCAGCCCGGATCGCCGTCGCGGACTGCGTTCTCCGTCAGCACCATCTCACCCGTGCCGTCTGGATTGATCGTGTACACCTCGACCGACGGCTCCACGCCGCGCGTCCCTTCGCATGCCAGGCGACCGTTGGTCCCCGGAAAAGCCGCCTGTGCGGGCGACCCTAGGCCGCTCAGCCCGACGACCGCTGCCAGCGTCAGCGCCGACAGCGCTCCTGCGCGCCGCTGGCGCGCGAGTGTCCCCGCGCCGCCCGACCGGCGGTTCTTGCTCGACATACAGCCTCCCGGTTACCAGTCCGTTGACCTGACGTCGCGGCCCGCCGGCGGTCCCACGCTCAAGGTGCGCGACGGCTGCATCATCCTCGCACCTAGTCTGCGGTGCAACACTCAACCGCAATCCAGCGGCGGCCCCGCCCGCCGCACGCCCTCGTCGACCGGCAGCGCGGCAAGCGCGTCGGAGAGGCGGTGGCCGGCGGGGGTGCGCAGCTCGAAGTCCAGCTCGAGCAGCGGGATCAGCACGAAGCGTCGCGCCGGCACCTGCTCGTGAGGGATCGTCAGGCGCTCGGAGCTGTGCTCGATCTCGCCGAGCAGCAGCAGATCGACGTCGATCGGCCGCGGCCCGTGGCGCGGCCCGCCGCCCGCGCGGCCGAGCTCGCGCTCGACCGCCTTGCACGCGTCGAGCAGCGCCTCGGGGCCGAGGCCCGTCCGCACGCGCACGCACGCGTTGAGGAACTCCGGCTGGTCGAGGATCTCGCCGACCGGCTCCGTGTCGTAGGTAGACGAGCTGGCGAGCACCGCCACGCCGTGCGCGGGGAGCGCGTCGACGGCGGCCTGGAGGTTGGCGCGCCGTTCGCCCACGTTGGAGCCGAGGCCGAGGTAGCCGATCTGCATGGGCGGCAGCGGACGCCGGCTGGCCCGGCTCAGTCCTCGAGCTCGCCCAGCTCGCGCCACACCTCGACCGAGACGTCCTCCACGGGCAGCGGGATCGGCGGCTCGGGCTTGGAGGCCTTCACGGAGACGGCCTCGGCGTCGAAGTCCTTCAGCAGGCGGTCGGCGATCGCCGCGCACAGTCGCTCCAGCGTCTTGTCGGAGCGCTGCGTCGCCACGAGGGCGGCGACCTCGCAGACGCGGCCGTAGTCGACCGTGTCCTCGACGCGGTCGGTGACCGTCGCGTCCGCCTCGCCGAGCTCCAGGCGGATGTCGAGGATCAGCCGCTGGCCGACCTCGCGCTCGGCCGCCGTCACGCCGTGGTGGGTGTAGAGCGACAGCCCGTTGACCTCGACCGTCACGACGGTCTGGACGCCGTTGTCCTCGTCGTCGAAGTCGTCGTCTAGGCCGTCGATGTCCTCGTCGTCGGCGTCCATCGCCCGCGCAACGTAGCAGCCGCCACCGCCAGCGCATCGCGCGTCGGCGCGACGTCGTGCACCCGGAAGATGCTCGCGCCGCTCGCGAGCGCCAGGACGTTCGTGGCGATCGTTGCCGCGACGCGCTCCCCCGGCTCGCGGCCGGTGATCGTCCCGAGGAACGACTTGCGCGACGTTCCGACGACCACCGGGCGGCCGATCGCGACGATCTCCTCGAGGCGCGCGAGCAGCTCGAGGTTGTGGTCGATCGTCTTGCCGAAGCCGATCCCCGGGTCGAGCCAGACGCGCCGCTCGTCGATGCCGGCGGCCACGGCGAAGGCGAGGCGCTCCTCGAGGAACGCCCGGATCTCGGCGATGACGTCGCCGTAGCGCGGATCGCGCTGCATGGTGCGCGGCTCGCCGAGCATGTGCATGAGGCACACGTCGCAGTCGCGGCGCGCGACGAGCTCGGCCATCGCCGCGTCACCGCGCAGCGCGGTGACGTCGTTGACGACGCTCGCGCCGGCGTCGAGCGCGGCTGCGGCGACCGCGGCCTTCGACGTGTCGATCGACAGCCGCGCGCCCGCCCCCGCGAGCCCCTCGAGCACCGGGACGACGCGGCGCAGCTCCTCGGCCTGCGGCACCGGCGCGGCCCCGGGCCGCGTCGACTCGCCGCCGACGTCGAGGATCGCGGCGCCCTGCGCGACGAGCTTGCGTCCGTGCGCGATCGCGACCGCGGGGTCGAGCCACTGCCCGCCGTCCGAGAACGAGTCGGGCGTGACGTTGACGACCCCCATGACGATCGGGTCGGGCACGTCCGCGCGCATGCGCGAGAGGCTACGCCCGCGGGTTCGTC
>DATMJM010000325.1:0-4698 GCA_035553935.1 Solirubrobacteraceae bacterium | reverse complement strand
GAAGGGCTTCGGCGAGCTTGGCGTCAAGCCGCGGCTGTTCGGCTTCCAGGCGGAGGGGGCCGCACCGCTGGTCCTCGGCCACAAGGTCGACCAGCCCGAGACGGTCGCCAGCGCGATCCGTATCGGCAATCCTGCGCGCTGGGAGGAGGCGATGGAGGCGATGACCGCGTCGCGCGGGATGGTGCGCGCCGTCTCGGACAGGGAGATCCTCGCCGCGTACCGGCTGCTCGCCGCGCGCGAGGGCGTCTTCTGCGAGCCGGCGAGCGCCGCGTCGGTGGCCGGCCTGCTGCGCTACGGCGCCGACGGGGCCCGCAGCGTGGCCTGCGTTCTCACCGGCCACGGCCTGAAGGACCCCGACACCGCGCTCAACCAGGTCGGCGGCGTGATCCCCTGCGAGCCGAGCCTCGCCGCCGTCGAGGAGGCTGTGCTCGGATGACGCACCGCCGGCGGCTCGTCCGCGTGCCCGCGTCGTCGGCGAACCTCGGCCCGGGCTTCGACGCGTTCGCCGCGGCGCTCGCGCTGCACGTGGAGGTCGAGGTCGTCGAGACCGGCCGCTTCGGCATCGAGACGAAGCTCGACATCGCGCGCGACCGGCGCAACCTCTGCGTGCGCGGCTTCGCGCGGCTGCACCCGCCCGACGGCTTCACGTTCCGGATCCGCTCGACGATCCCCCTGTCCGGCGGCCTGGGCTCGAGTGCGGCGGCCTACACCGCCGGCGTGCTCGCAGCCGCCCACATCTTCGAGCTGCAGGAGGACCTGCTCGGCCACGTCGCCGAGCTCGAGGGTCATCCGGACAACGCGGCGGCCGCGCTGCTAGGCGGCTTCGTGATCGTCGCCGACGGCGAGGTCGCGCGCTTCGAGCCGCCCGACGGACTCGAGGCGGTGATCGTCGTGCCGCACGGCGCCGTCCGCACCTCCGTCGCGCGCAAGGTGCTGCCCGCGAGCGTGCCTCTCGCGGATGCGTCGGCCAACGTCGCGCGCGGCGCGATGCTGACCCTCGGGCTGAGCACCGGCGACCTCAGCCTCGTCGCGCGCGGCCTGGAGGACCGCCTGCACCAGCCCTACCGCGCGCCGCTGTTTCCGCAGTCGATGGCGCTGCTGGACCGCGCGCGGCAGCTCGGCGCGATCGGCGCGACGATCTCCGGCGCCGGCCCCACGGTGCTCTTCTGGACGTACGCGGACACGACCGGCGCCGTCGTCGGGCGGCTGCGCGAGGAGACCGCGGGCTGGGCCGAGGTGCTGCGGGCGCCGTTCGAGCCTCTCGGCGCCGACGTGCGCGAGCTGTAGGACGCTACGCGCGGATCCGCACGGGCGTCCCGAGCGGCACCCGCGACATCAGCCAGCGCATCTCGCGCTCTGCGGCGCGCAGGCAGCCGCTGCTCGCGGCGGTGCCGATCGTCGCCTCGTTCGGCGTGCCATGGATGGCGAGCCGGTCGCCGCCGGGCCAGCCCCGCGGCACGTTCGGCTGGCGGCCGGTGAGCGCGAGCACGCAGCAGCCGTAGGGGCTGCCACGCTCCACGCGCAGCGCGTCGGTGACCGCGAAGCGGCCGGTCGGCGTCGTTGTGCCCGGGCGGCCGACTGCGACGCTGACCCTGCGCACCGTGCGCCCGTGGCGCTGCACCACGAGCAGCCTCGCGGAGACGTCGACCTGCAGCTCGTACGGCACGACCAGCAGCTGCGCGCCCGCTGCCGGGATCCAGCCCGCGCGGGAGTTCGGCAGGTGCTCGGAGAGCACCGCGAGCCAGCGGCCGCGTCTAGCGACGACGGCGAGCATGCGCGGCGAGCCGAATCCGGTCCGCATCCCGAGCGCGCGCACGACGCGCCCGCCGGGGCGCTCGCGCAACCGCACCCGCCGCACGAGCCGCGCTGCGAGCGGTCTGCCGCGCAGCCCGCCGGAGCGTTGCGACAGCGGTTGCCACGCCGACCCGGTGCCTTGCGGATCGGCTCGCGGCGGCGGCTTCGCCACGCGCTCCTGGCCGCAGCCGGCCAGCAGCGAAGCGGCGACGGCCAGGATCCCGGCAGCGAGGGCGAGCGGCCAGCGCACTGCGCTACGCCTCGGCGAGTGCCTTCAGGCGCCCGCGCGGCGCCGGCATCTTCAGGCGCTGGAGGATCTCGTCGGCGAGCGCCAGGTAGTCCGCTCCGAGATCGGGCCGGTGGTCGAGGATCGACGCCGCGCGCTCGGCCGCCTCGGCATAGGCGATCGACTGGCGGATCGTCGTGTCGAAGAGCTTGCGGCCGACGTGCTCGCGCAGCGAGGCGTATGCGTCGCGGCTGTGGCGGGTGCGCATGTCGGCGATGTTGAAGACCACGCCGAGCCAGCCGAGGTCCGGGTTCAGCCCGTCGCGTGCGAGCTCGATGACCTCCAGCGCCTGCTCGACGCCCTGCATCGCGAAGTACTGCGCCTCCGTGCTCAGCAGCGCGTGGTCGGCGGCGACGAGCGCATTGACCGTCAGCAGCCCGAGCGAGGGCGGGCAGTCGAGCATGATCAGGTCGTAGCGCTCCTTGAGCGGCTTGAGCGCGCGCTTCAGGGTCAGCTCGCGGCCCATCTTGCCCGCCAGCAGCAGCTCGGTCTCGGCAAGCGACAGGTTCGACGGCAGCACGTCGGCGTGGACGGCGGCGGCCGCCTCGGCGCGGCCCGCGAGAACGTCGCCGATCGAGGGCGACGCCTCGGGATCGACGTCGAAGTAGTCCGACAGGTTGCCCTGCGGATCGAGGTCGACGGCGAGCACGTCCAGGCCGACCCGGCGAAAGACGTCGGTCAGCGTGCGGACCGCGGTCGTCTTGCCGGTGCCGCCCTTCTGCGACAGGACTGCGATCGTGGCGCCCAAGGGCGCCTGATGCTACTCGGCGGCGAGCGCCGCGCCTGCGGAGCCCGCGGGCAGCGCCGAGAGGTCGGCGAAGCGCAGGCGGTAGCGCCCGATGACGATCTCGTCGCCGTCGGCGAGCACCCGCGAGACGATCCGCTCGCCGTTGACGAACACCCCGTTGAGGCTGCGGTCGTCGAGCAGGCGGATGCCGTCGGCCTCGCTCACGAGCACGGCGTGGCGGCGCGAGACGGTGGGATCCTCGAAGCGGACGTGAGCCGAGAGGCTGCGGCCGATCCGCATCGACTCGCCGGGCATCGCGACGCTGCGCACCTCACCGGAGTCGTGGAAGATCAGGTACCGCCCGGGGGAGTCGATCGCCGCGCGCGCGGCGTCGAGCGCGTCGACGTCGCTGACCGTCTGCGCGTCGGGCTCGGTGCGCTTGAAGCGCCCGGTGCCGGCGAAGAGCGAGGCGCGCGTGAAGCTCGCGCCGTCGCAGCCGGGGCAGGGCGGAAGAACGTCTGCGGTCGTCATCTCCACGACGTGGCCGCAGATCTCGCAGCGAAACGAGCCGGTACCGGCCAGCGTTCCCGACGTGAGCGACTCCATACCGACACTCCCTTCGCGGGTGATTACAGCGTGCCGCTCCTCCCGAAGCTTGTGCGAAACATAACGATCGCGTCAAGCGAGGCTGTGCGGGGGCGCGCTCTGGGCAGAACGGTCTACCAATGGTGGGGCTGTTCCTAAACCTGCGCTCAAGATCTGGTCGCCGGCAGGACTCGCGTGTCACACGCCGAACCACGTCCCGTGCCCCGCGCGGCGACGACCATCGACGAGCAGGACCTCGAGCGCGCGCTGCTGCGCAAGAGCGTCGGATCGCTCGCCGGCAAGCGCCGGGGCTGCGCGGACTGCGGCCGCACGCCGCTCGTCGGGGAGACGCTTCACCGGTACGCGGGCGGCACGACGGTCTGCGAGCTGTGCCGGCCGCTGCGCCGGAGCGCTCCCGTGCAGAGCGAGGTCGTGCGCCACAGCGAGTTCGGCCTCGCGGTGCGCGTTCACCGTCTGTAGATAGATTCCCGGGCCATGGAGCCCTTGACCGTGTCGACGACGATCGCCAGGCCGCGCGAGGACGTCTTCGAGTACCTCGCCGACGTCGCCAACCACGCGGAGTTCAGCGACCACTGCATGATCGACTGGCACCTCACGCGGGAGGACTCCTACGGTAGCGGGGCGGGCGCGCGCTTTCGCGTGAAGTCGCGCTTCGATCGCTTCTCCTACGGCGACATCACGCTCGCGGAGGTCGTGCCGCCCGAGCGGATCGTCGCGACGGGCCGCGGCGGGCGGTTCAACCGCATCCGCACGCATTCGGTCTGGACGCTCGAGCAGGACGGCGCCGGCGGGACGAAGGTCACCTTCGAGACGCACTCGATCCCCGCGCTGAAGTCCGACGAGCTCATGGAGAAGCTCCTGCGCGTGCGCGCGACAGCGACCCGCTGCCACGCGCGGGCGCTGGACCGGCTGCGCTCGATCCTCGAGTCGGGGGAGGGCCGCGGGAAGCGCGCGTCGGTTGCCGGCGGGGCACGTAAACCCGCCAGCGGCTTCAGGTTGTAGATTTCCCCGCCCTTGTCTCGCCTGCGCCGACCTCTTGCCGTGCTCGCCGTGCTGATCGCCAGCGGCGGATTGGCGGCATGCGGCGTCCATCACGACGAGGACGCGCGCGTCCAGCACCTCGAGGGCGAGGGCTTCTACCTCAGCCTCGGAGACCTCAAGTACCAGGTGCAGGGCTCGCGCCAGCTCAACCCGGCCGACGAGCAGGACGGCGCCTATCTGGTGGGCGTGCCGCCGGCGGAGCAGGAGCTGGAGGCCGACGAGGTCTGGTTCGGCGTCTTCATAC
>DATMJM010000324.1:0-2667 GCA_035553935.1 Solirubrobacteraceae bacterium | reverse complement strand
CGGCCTGAAGGTCGCGGGCTGGCTCGACGAGCTGCTGCGCCACGCGGAGCGCCTCGAAGCGTGCCGGTCGCGTGTCGTCGTCGCGCAGCTCTTCGGCGGCGTCGGCACGATGGCCGGCTTCGGCCCCCAGGGGCCGGCCCTGCTCGAACGCTTCGCGGAGCGGCTCGGGCTCGGCGTGCCCGCCATGTGCTGGCATGCGGCGCGCGACCGCGTGAGCGAGTACGTCACGACGATGGCGGGGCTGTCGGCCACGCTGGCGCGCATCCTCGACGAGGTGCGCACGCTGTCGCGTCCCGAGTTCGGCGAGCTCGAGGAGGCCTGGCGGCGTGGCAGGGTGGGCAGCAGCACGATGCCGCACAAGCGCAACCCCGAGGAGTGCCAGCAGGTCGTCGTCCTCGCGCGGCTGGCCGCCGCGCAGGTGCCGCTGGCGCTGCAGGCGATGACCGGCGAGCACGAGCGCGACTCGCGCACGCTGCGCCTGGAGTGGTCGATCGTCGCGGACGTCGCGCACTCGTCGCTCGCGGCGCTGGCGATCGGCCGCCGGGTCCTCGAGGGCCTCGTCGTCCACGACGAGGTCATGGCGGCCAACGCCGAGCAGGCCGCCGGCGCGGTCTGCAGCGAATCGCTGATGCTGGCCCTCGGCGGCCATCTCGGCAAGCAGTCGGCGCACGCGCGCGTGTACGAGCTCTGCCAGGACGCCACCAGCAGGGGCCTGCCCTTGCGCGAGCACCTTCATGCGGCGCCGCTGCTGCGCGCCTACCTCAGCGACGAGGAGCTCGAGCTCATCCTCGATCCGATGCGCTACGTCGGCAGCGCGCCGCAGCTGGCTGCACAGACCGCCGAGCGCGCGGAGCACTGGCTGGACTCGCGGCGGTCCTCGGCAAGGGCCGCCGCGTGATCGCGCCGCGCGGCGCTCGGCGGAGGCGCGGATGAACGCCGGCATCGATCGGGCGCGCGAGATCCATCTCGCGGCCGACGTCCATTCCGCGCTGCTGGCCCATGCGCGGCGCAAGCTGCGCGGTGAGCACCGTGCGGGCGAGACGCCCGAGCGCAAGGCGTTCGGCCTGCTCGCAGGGCGGATCGACGGGGAGCGCATCGAGGCGACCGACGTCGTCGCGCTCGCGCGCAACCTGCGTCACGAGGATCCCTACCGTGAGCAGATCGACGCGCTCGTGCACGCGCTCGCCGTCCCGTCCGAGACGCCCCTTCAGCGGCGGGGGTGGCTCGCCGACCCCGCGGAGCTGCTGGCCGCGCAGCAGGGCTGCGACGCGGCGGGAACGCTCATCTTCGGCAGCTACCACATGCATCGCGTCGGCTGGCCGGAAGATCCCCGCCGCGAGACCTGCACCGCGCTCGACGAGGCCCTGGCCCGCGGCTGCGGGCTGTGGATGCTCGTCCTCTCGATGGTCGACCCGGACCGGCCCGTGCTGCGGGCGTTCTTCGAGGGCGACAACACGCACGAGGCGCGCGTCGTGATCGGCGCGAGGCGTGCCTGCGGCGTCGGCGCCGGCACGGGAGCCTGAGGCGATGGAGGGCGGCGAGCACGGCAGGCGGCGGATGCAGATGGTCGAGGCCGGCAGCGTGCTGGACCGCAGCGGCGTGATGTCGCACACCGGCCACATCAACTTCAGCACCCGCATCGACGAGCGCCGCATGATGCTCACCTCCAGCGGCCTGATCGCGGAGCTGCGACCCGAGGCGCTCGCCGTCGTCGACTTCGACGGCAACGTCGAGGAAGGGCGGCTGAACCCCTCGACGATCGAGATCGTCGGCATGCACGCCGCCGTCTACCGGCTGCGGGCGGACGTCGGCGCCGTGCTGCACACCCACTCCCCGCACGTGACGGCGTTCGCGCTCGCCAACGAGCCGCTTCCCTGCCGCTACGAAGCGCTGCTGCGGCGCGGTCAGCCCGGCGCGGTCCCCGTCGTCGGCTGGGCGCCGCGTGGCTCGCAGGAGTTCTTCGACGGCATCGCGGCAACGCTCGCGACGGCGAGCGAGACGAGCGCGCTGCTGCTCGGCAACCACGGCGTGCTGGCGTTCGGCTCCTCGGCGCTGGCGGCCGTGAAGCTGCTGATCGTCCTCGAGGAGGCCGCGGAGGCGGAGTTGCGGGCCGCGGCGATCGGCGGAGCGAAGGACCTCCGCTCGGCCGGCTGACGCGCCCGCCGGCCGGCGGACGCGCGGACAGACGGGTCGTGACGAGCGTCCGCATCTCAGGCTCCGCCCCTGCGGCCGCCGACCTGCGCCCGCTGTACGGCGGCGCCTTCCTCGCCTACGCCGACCGCTTCACGATCCCTCCCGTCCTCGTCGCGATCTCGACCGACCTGGAGCGATCGCTCGCCGCCGTCGCGGCGATCGCGACCGCGTACTTCTTCGTCTATGCCGCGCTGCAGCCGGTCTACGGGCTGCTTTCGGACAGGCTCGGCCGAGTGCGGGTCATGCGTGCGGCCGTCGTCGGGATGGCGGTCGCCAACGCCGCGGCCGCCGCGGCGCCGGAGCTCTCGGCGCTCGTCGCGGCGAAGGCGCTCGCCGCGGGGTTCGCGGCGTCGCTGCTGCCGACGTCGCTGGTCTACGTCGCCGATCGGGTGCCCTTCGCCTCCGGGCAGCACGTCATAGCCAACCTGCTGGCCGCGGGCGCGCTGGGCACCACCCTCGCGACGCTCTCGGCCG
>DATMJM010000323.1:0-2794 GCA_035553935.1 Solirubrobacteraceae bacterium | reverse complement strand
CGCGCAGGTTGCGATCGAATCCCGGAAGCGTGGTGGTGCGGTAGACGAACGGCTCCTCGGGATGCACGGACTGCGGCTCCCACGCCGCCATCCCGAAACCCGCCAGGTTGAGGAACGTGTTCATCATTCGCGGGCTATACGATTGGTGCACCAGGCTGCTGTCCGTATCGAACAGCACCCGGCGCAGCGAGACAGGCTCTCCGAGGTAGGCGAGCACGCGACACATCGCCGCGATCGTACTGCCGGGGGCGCACGTGCGACGACTATGGAGCGGACACATGAAGCAGTTCAGATGCGGCGAGGTCGTCCCCGGTTGCGAGTGGACCATCGAAGGCGAGTCCGACGAGCAGATCCTCGAGCAGGTCGCCGAGCACGCGCGCGACGCACACGGCATGGACGAGGTGCCGCCGGACGTTCAAGACCGAGTCCGCGGCCTGATCGTCGAGCAGTAAGCGCACTCGTCCCTCGACCGCCTGAGGCGTCATCGCTCTCAGACGTTGACGCCGGCGCTCGTCGCCGCGGGCACGGGAGCTTCGACAGCCAAAGCGACCGGCGCCGGCGCGTCCGCAATGAGGCGGACCGGCGTCAGGACCATCAGGTAGGCCAGGATCAGCGTCATCATGCTCGAGAGGACCCCGACGCCGACCGCGAGGTCAACTGGCCAGCCGACGTTGTACGCGATGGCGAGGACGATGAAGTAGATCGTCCACGGCGCCGCGGGGACGAGGGCTGCGAACGCCCGAAACATCCTGATGCGCTCAGCCGACGGGCGCAGCCGCAGCACCAGGTAGTCGTCCACAAGGCCGCCAAGCACGACGGCGACGCTGCGCGAGCAGCGCGCGGAAGCTCCGGGGATCGGCGGTGGCGTCGACGGCGCCGGCGGGGCCGGACGCTCGGCAGGTCGCACCCTTCCGCGCTCCCCGCCCGCGGGATCCGCAGCCGCAGGCACAGCCGCGCGGTGCGCGGCTCGCGCGCTGGATCGCGCGGTAGATCGCGCGCGTCGACAGGCCGGCCGGCTCGGCGGCCTCCGAGACCCGCAGCAGCGCGCGGTGCGTTAGGCGGATTGGTCCTCACACCTCTAAAGAGGCGCGAACGCCGATCTTGGCCCCTCGGACCGCCGCCGCCGACCGCCGGAGAAGGGTTCAGCGGCGCAATGACGTAGCCGTTGGTATCTCTCGACTCGGACTTGAGGCGTCGCCCGGAACCAGAACCTCTGCAAGTCCACCAAGCCCTCCATCGGACTCCAACCGATGACCCCTTCCTTACCATCCCGAAAAGGGCCCGAAACGGCAGATCACGTGCGTTCATGGCCGACACAAAATACCTGCTCAGCGGCGGTTTCGCGAGACCGGCTCGCGACGGTCGGCGACGGCCTCGCGCAACCGATGTACCCGTTCTGTACCTTAAGGTGAGAGATTCGACGGGCAGCGGACGGCATTGGTGTGACTAGTTGTGGTCCGGCCCGGCACGGGAGAAACTACCGTCCGTGGGGCATCCGCGTGACATCGAGCTGCGCAACGTCGCGCTTGAGCATGTCCGCGAGCTTCAGCGGCGCTATGACGACCTCGTCCCAGTCCGGGCGCTCGCCGAGGGCTTCGAGTTCCGCGGCCGCCGCGTGAGCTTCGGGTCCTTCTACAGCGGCATCTTCCGCCCTAAGGAGCTCGAGGGACCGGCGGCGCTGTGCCTCGTCACCGCGCCACCCAAGACCGGCCGGCCGGCTCCCTACGATGACGAATTCGACGAGGCCACCGATCGGTTCACGTACCGCTTCCGGGCAGCGAACACGCCGACGCCGGCCGCGCGCCTTCAGGCGGCCGCCGACAACCGCGCCCTCGTCGCAGCGCACGAGCTCGCGGTGCCGCTGATCTACTTCCGCGGCATTGCGCCCGGCCAGTACGCCGTGGTCGCGCCCGCGTTCGTCGTCGCCGTCGACGAACGCGCCGAACTCGTCGAGCTCCAGGCCGGCCTTCCGATCGCCGACACCACGCCCGCCGGCCTTGTTTCCGGCGAAGACATCCGACGCTACGCGACGCGCGAGGCGATCGTCCGGCTGCATCAGCACCGCTTCCGCGCCGCAGTGCTGCGCGCGTACACCACGCGCTGCGCGGTCTGCCGGCTGCGCGAGGCAACGCTGCTGCAGGCGGCGCACATCGTCGACGACCGCGATCCTCGCGGCACCGCGATCGTCATCAACGGCATCGCGCTGTGCGCGATCCACCATCTTGCCTACGACCGAAACCTCCTCGGCATCGATCCCGGCGGCGTCGTCCACATCGCGCGGCGTCTGCTCGACGAGATCGACGGCCCGATGCTCCGAAGTGGCCTGCAGGAGTTCCACGGTGCGGCCATCCTGCAGCCACGCCGACGCGACGAACAGCCCGACCCGGGGCGCTTGGAGTTGCGCTACGAGCAGTTCGTCGCCGTCGCATGACGGCAAGTGTTCGACCGCGCCCGGAAGCTGCGTCGGCACACTGCTCCTCGCGCGGGCATGGAGCGTCGTCAGCCGGGAGCTGACGGGCGGCGCGGGACGCGTCGATACGCGTGCTGGTGGTGGTCTTGGCGGTCAGGCGTTGGCGCAGCAGCGCTTGTACTTGCGGCCCGATCGACACCAGCAAGGCTCGTTGCGGCCCGGGGGCCAAGTGACGGAGTGACCGGTCCTTGCGAGCTCGGCCGCAAACTGGCTGCGCGCTGAACCGCTGTCGGCGTCGTAGCCGGCATCCGCGGCCCAGGCGGCGAACTCCTCGACGTCCAGCGCTGCGATGCTGGGGCGCTGACCGGTGTCGCGATGCAGTCG
>DATMJM010000322.1:0-2979 GCA_035553935.1 Solirubrobacteraceae bacterium | reverse complement strand
ACACGTCGGTGTCCGTGCCGGCAACCGTACGCTCACCGGTGCGCACCTCGGCGCCGACGAGGCCGAGGTGCGCACCGGTGAGCGTACGGTTGCCGGCACGGACACCGACGTGTGGCCGGTGCTCGTGCTGGCGGGCGCCGCCGCCGCCGCGCTGGCGCTGCTCGGCGTCGCGCGGCGGGTCCTGCTCGTGCTCGGCCTGCTCGTGACGGCCGCGGGCGCGCTGCTGCTGGTCTACATGGCGAACGTCATCGACTTCGAGACGCGCGGCGACAGCGCGCTGGAGCGGGCGGCCGCCGACGCCGTGCTGAGCAGCTCGGTCGGGCCTGGCACCCCGCTGCTGCTCGCGGGGGGCGTTGCGATCGTCGCGGGAGCGCTCGTGCGCAGCTAGATGCGGACGAGGAGCGTGATCGGACGATCACGCCTGGCCGTACCGGGTAGCGCTGAAGGATGTCGGTGAGCCACAAGCAGACCCCGGTCTCAGGCTTGAGGACGCTCGACGACCTCGGCGACGTCGCGGGCGTGCGCGTCGTCGTGCGCGTGGATTTCAACGTGCCGCTCGACGACGGCGCCATCACCGACGACGCGCGGATCCGCGCCGCGCTGCCGACGATCGACGCGCTGCGGGCCCGCGGCGCCCGCCTGCTGCTCGTCTCGCATCTCGGACGGCCGGAGGGGCGCGACACGCGCTGGTCGCTGCGGCCGATCGCCGAGCACCTCTCCAGGCTCGCCGAGCGCGACGTGGCGCTCGCGCCGAGCCTCGACGAGATCCCGGACGGCGATCTCGTGATGCTCGAGAACATCCGCTTCGAGCCCGGCGAGACGAAGAACGACCCGGCCCTCGCGAAGCGCCTCGGAGCGCTCGGCGGCGCCTATGTCAACGACGCGTTCGGCTCGGCGCACCGCGCGCACGCTTCGACGGAGGGCATCGTCCACCACGTCGGCCGCTCGGCGGCGGGACTGCTCTTCGAGTGCGAGGTGCGCACGCTGGCGCGCCTGCTCGACGAGCCCCGGCGCCCGCTCGTCGCGGTGCTCGGCGGCGCGAAGGCGGCCGACAAGATCGGCGTCGTCAACCGCTTCTTGGAGATCGCCGACAGCGTGCTGCTCGGCGGCGCCATGAGCTACCCGTTCTTCGCCGTCGAGGGCCGGCGGATCGCACAGCGAGCGTCCGATCCGGCGGGGCTCGAGGCCGCCCGCGACGTGCTCTGCCGTCCCGGGGTCGCAGAGCGCCTGCGCCTGCCCGTCGACCTCGTGGTCGCCGACCGGTTCTCCGCCGACGCACAGCTTCGCGTCTCGGACCCGATCGACATCGACGACGGATGGGAGGCGGTCGACGTGGGGCCGCGCACGCTGGAGGAGTACAAGCGGATCATCTGCGATGCGGGAACGGTCTTCTGGAACGGCCCGCTCGGCGCGTTCGAGATCGAGCCCTTTGCGGCCGGCACGCGCACGATCGCGCGCGCGGTCGCCACCACGCCGGCGATCACCGTCGTCGGCGGCGGCGACTCCGGCGCGGCGCTCGCGGCCTTCGGGCTGCAGGACGACGTCACCCACCTGTCGACGGGCGGCGGCGCGGCGCTCGAGTTCATCGAGGGACGGGTGCTGCCGGGAGTGGCGGCGCTCACCGCCTCCTAGGCCGCGATCTTCTGCGCGCGCTTCTCGCGCGCGATCTCCTTCTCGGGCCGCGGCGGGCGCGGCAGCCGGCGCGTCATGTGCCTGCGCCAGAAGCCGACGAGGCCCGCGCGCCAGAAGTAGTAGCCCGTGCGTCCCGGGATCGCCGAGAAGTCGAGCTTGACGAGATGGCTCATCGCGCGGCGCGACAGGTACATCCCGCGCAGCAGGCTGCCCAGGCGCGGGTACATCCGCTGCTCCTCGGTGCTCGCCTTCACGCGGCTGAGCAGGATCTTCCACAGCCATTCCGGCGGGCGCCACATCGTCAGCGTGTAGAGCAGCAGGTTGTTCAGGCGCGGGGGGATCGACATGAACGTGGCCGAGATCTCCTCGATGTCGACGCCGCGCTCCTTCATCGCCTTCTCGAGCTCGGTGTTCGGGATGACCTTCAGCGAGTAGATGAACAGCGTGTACGGCCTGTCCATGTCGTAGAGCAGCTGCAGCGTCTGCTTGATGTCCTCGCGCGTCTCGATCGGGTTGTCGGTGATGATGTCGTAGGCCGGCGGGATGTGGTACTTCGGCGCGAACGACGCGTTGATCTCACCCGCGGCGAGGATCTTCTCCGGCGGCGAGGGGCGCTTGTAGAACTGCAGCGTGTTGCGGCTGCCGCTCTGGATGCCCATCCGGATGCGGTTCATCCCCGCCCACGTCAGCAGCTCGAACTTCTCGCGCTTGACGTAGTTGGGGATCACGCCGTAGACGGCGAACGGCAGGTCGAGCTCGGCCTTCCACAGCTCCGCGAACTCCTCGATCTCGCGGTACGGGATCGCCATGAACGAGTCGTCGTGGAACGAGACGTGGCTGAGGTGCGGGAAGCGCTCGCGGGCCGTCTTGACCTCGTCGACGATGTAGCGGGCGCTGGGATGGCGGATGCGCTTGTACTTGGCATCGTTGGAGATGAACTTCGTGTTGCCGCAGTACGTGCAGTGGAAGGGGCAGCCGATCGACCACAGCGTCGTGTAGCTCAGGCCGTCGTTGTCGACGTAGTGGCGCGCGGACATCGGCCGGAAGCCCTGCCCCGACTCGTAGATCGTCTCGCCCTCCCCGTACTGCGGGAACGGCAGCGACTCCATCTGCTCGACGCTCATGAGCGGCAGGAAGTGGTTCTTGATCACGCTGCCGTCGGGCTGCTTGAACCAGAAGTTCTTGACGTGCGTGTGGTCGCGGCCCTCCTTCAGCAACCCGTGCAGCTCCTCGAAGGCGAACTCGCCCTCGCCGGTGCAGATCGCATCGACGTCGGCGAGGATCGCGTCCTCGGGCTGGATGATCGCGTGGATGCCGCCCCAGATGACGAACGTCGACGGATCGAGC
>DATMJM010000321.1:0-3096 GCA_035553935.1 Solirubrobacteraceae bacterium | reverse complement strand
GGCGGCGACCGCGTCGAGCCGGTCGGTCAGCCAGTCGACGAAGCCGTCGTCGCGGCGCATGACGGAAAGGGCGACCTCGAAGTTGGCGCGCGCCTGCGCCTCGCGCGCGGCAGGATCGTCCGGCGCCGGCTGGTCCACGCCCTCGTATTCGACGCCGTGGCGGGCCATGAAGTCCTTGCGCACGGCCCAGAACTCGGCCGCGTTCATCGGCCACGGCGTACCGTGGCTCTTGAAGTCGTACTTGCCGTAGCCACGCCCCTTGCGCGTCTTGAACCAGGCGACCGACGGCACCCGCTCCGGGTTGTCGCCGCGGGCCGCCTCGAGCGTCGCGCGCGTGACGGCAGCCCACTCGGACCCGTCGGGCGTGCCCGTGATCCGCCAGCCGTACGAGTTGAACCAGTCCTCCGGCGTGCCATAGACGACCGACGAGAGCGGCCGCTCGTCGATGCCGAAGTCGTTCCAGTCGAGCAGGAAGACGAGATTGGACAGGCCGAGGCCCCACGCCGTGTGGCGAGTCTCGTGGCTGGCGCCCGGCGTCAGGCCGCCCTCGCCCTCGAAGACGAAGACCTTGACCTCTTCGGCGCCGGCCAGTTTCAGCGCCAGCGCCTCGCCGGCCGACGGCGGCATGCCGTGGCCCGACGGCCCTGTGTTGAACTTGAGGAAGAGCGTCTTGCCCTCCATCTCGGCGTGGCCGGGCAGCCCGCCGCGCCGGCGCAGCTTGAGCAGGTCTTCCCAGGTCAGCGTCCAGCGGCCGTCATCGGGCAGCGCGAAGCGGTCGCCACCGTCGCGATCGTGGCGTGCCCGGAAGCCCTCGTTGAGGACGGCGAGGGTGGCGTAGACGAGGGGTACCGTGTGGCCGGCGGAGAGCACGAATCGGTCGGCGAAGGGGAGCCATGGCCGGCGCACGTCCCAGCGCATCGCGCCGCTGAACATCAGCGCCACGAGCATGTGGACCTTCGAGCGCGAGCCGCCCGGGTGACCGCTCTGGCGGTAGTTGAGTGACAGGTCGATGCACTCGTCGATCAGGTCCTTGAGCAGCTCCCAGCGCTCGAAGTCCTGCTCGGCCGCGCGGTAGAGCGCATCGACGTCGCGCGCCGGCGTGGTGATGGCCATCAGCACGATGCTACACGGCCTCCGCGCGTCGGAATGTGCGCGAGCGGGGACACGCCGAAGCGCCCGCGCGGGCCCCTCAGCGGAGCCCTGCGCGGACGCAGAGTTGGTTGCGAATGGGCAGCCAGCCGAGTGGCTAGCGGACGCTGCCCTGCTTGATCTCGCCGCGCCACGCGCCGGTCTCGACGCCGCGCGACTCGATGTACTCCTTGAAACGCTCGAGGTCGGCCTGCACGCGGCGATCATCGAAGCCGAGTGCCGAGCCGGCCTCCTCGATCGCCCCCTCCGGCTCCCAGTCCATCCGCAGGGTCACACGGGTGGTGTTCTGGTCGACCTCCTCGAAGGTGACCACACCGCCGGTCCGCGTGCCGGAGACGGAGCGCCAGGCGATCCGCTGATCGGGCTCCTGCTCGTAGATCTCCGTCGTCCAGGTCTCCTCGTTGCCGCCGATCTGGCCGGTCCACTCGAGCGTCTTGTCGTCCAGCTGACGGATGTGCTTGACGCCCTCCATGAACTTCGGGAACTCCTCGAACTGGGTCCACTGGTTGTAGGCCGTGTTGACCGGCACGTTGACTTCAATCGACTGCTCGATTCGGGCCATGGCGTATCTCCTTTCGGCTTCCAATTTCCGTCTTCTGTGACGCTGGCAAAGCCTAGTGAAGGCCCCGATGCTGACGGGTGACGGGCGTCGGCCGGCAGGCTTGCAGCACTCTTTCACAAACAGGAACGCGGCCGGCTTGCGCCGGCCGCGTTCTGGCCCCCCACGGGTTTGAGTGTGCCGGCGGTACTCGCCGGGCGGCTTGTTGCTAGCGGCTGATCTGGACGTGCAGGTAGGTGGTGAAGCTGCTCGTCAGGAAACCCTTGACGGGGTGCTTGCGCACGCCCCACGGATTGACCATCGCGCTGATCGCGTTTCCCTTGCCGATGTAGATGCCCATGTGGCTGCCATTGCCCCACACGACGAGGTCACCCACGCGCGGGTTGGAGCGGCTGGCGAGGCCACGCTGGCGGAACCACGACCAGTAGGCGCGGACACCCATCCGCGAACCACCGATCTTCTTGAGCAGGCCGGCGCGCTCGTAGACGCGGTAGACCAGGCCCGAGCAGTCGTAACGGGCCATGCCGGTGGCGCCGAAGCGGTACGCCTTGCCGACCTGGGCCCTGGCGATTGACTTGACCACGGCCGCCTGCGATGTCGCTGCCTGGGCGGCTACGGGCGCCTCGACGGCGACGAGCGTGGCGGCCATGGCGAGCGCGACGACGACGAGCGTCAGGCGGCGCAGATGAGAGAAGCCCCGGCGACGGGGCGCCTCCGGCGCATCGACGTGCGCGTCAGAGGACACGGCTACGGACAACTTTGACTCCCCACTAGGGACGGTCGTGCTGGGGCACGGCCGCCGGCTTGCGGTCACCATCGATCTCGCTTGCCATGCACCTGGGGGTGCAGCTCGCAGATCAGCCTCACGACGCAGGGGCGCCGCCATGGCCGTCAGTGGATCTCGACCAGCGCCTGGGGACGCCTGTGACGGTCTGGATCGGACTGTGACGGTGGCCTTACTGGCTTATTTCCGTCCCGCCGAACGGCTCCAGCGGGAACGGGCGACAGTGTGGCACAAGGATTGGGTTTTGCCAACCCCTGGACTGAAAAGTGTTTCACGGGCCTTGCAATGACCACGTTATGCGAACGGCCGGTGAGGCGGGCGCCGCTGTCGCCGGCAGGCGACCAGACTGTCGACGTGGCCGTGACCGGGACCAGCTCATGGCCATCGACCACCTTGGCGTCGGAACTTCAGGACGCCCGGGCGGTCGCCCGGGCCGCCGACCCAGGTCCCCGTCGGCGGCCCTTCTCTATGCCTTATTTGACACCGGGCTGACATCGGAGGCCGATTGCGTTGCAGAACCCTTGCACGGCGGTTGACGCTCGGATACGCGTGCCAGAATGACGCTCTCCATGTCGCAGACCGCTCTTCCGCCTGAGTCCGTCAC
>DATMJM010000320.1:0-3593 GCA_035553935.1 Solirubrobacteraceae bacterium | reverse complement strand
GCTCCTCGACGGTCGCGCCGGGACCGGGCGCGTCGAGCGCCCACAGGCCGACGACGGCGTCGATCTCGCCGGCCGACTCGAGCATGCGCGTCCAGTGCGCCGGATCGGCGGGGTCGAGCTCGAATGCCTCGGGACCGAACTCGGCGTACGACGCGCCGGGCCACGCCAGCACGCAGTCGTCGCCGCGCTCGCGCAGCTCCGCGGCGAGCTGCGGGCCGACGGCGGCGTCGGTCAGCACGAGCCGGCGGCGGCGCTCGCGCACGGCGGCCGGCGCGCCGGCGACGATCACCGCCTGCGCGGGCTGCGGGACGTCGCTGACGGCGACGGCGTCCGCGAAGCCGGCCGCGCCGAGCAGCTGCAGCCAGCGGCCGGGTGCAAGCAGCGGGTGCTCGCGGTCGCCGGCGCGCCACCAGCCCTCGAGCTGGCCGAAGATCAGATCCAGCCAGACCGGACGGCGCGCGGCCTCCAGCAGGATGAGCACACCGCCGGGCGCCAGCATGGCGCGCAGGTTGGCCAGCGCGCGAGCCACGTCGGCGGTCGCGTGCACGACGTCGGCGGCCACGACGACGTCGAAGCCGCTCTCCTCCGCGGGGGGATCCTCGACGTCGACGATCGCCGTCCGCAGCTCCGGCCGGCCGGCGAAGCGCGCGTTGGCCGCGCGCAGGAAGAACGGCGACAGGTCGCTGAAGACGTACTCGCCCGGCGGCGCCGGCAGCCGCTCGAGGATGTGCCCCGTCGCGCCGCCGGTTCCCGCACCGACCTCGAGGATCCGCAGGCTGCCGGATGGCCGCGCGGCGGCCGCGGCGGCGACCGCCTCCGCGACGGCGACGCTGTAGACGGCGAACCCCGGGAAGACCGCGTACAGCTCACCGAGCGTCTGGCGCCAGGCACCGGCGACGAGCCAGTCGCGCGCGTCGTCCTCGCCGCGCAGGCTCGCCACCAGGCGGCGGCCGCTCTCGCCGACGAGCTCGACGACGCTCGCGTACGCCGGATGGGCGGCCACGAGCTGCTCGGGATCCGGCGCCGGCGCCGGATCCCGCTGCGCCGCGAGCGCCACGAGCCGCGCGAGCTGGCGCCGCCGTGCCGGCACGACGCCGAGGCGCTCGCACAGCTCGCCCGCGTCCAGCCCGCCGTCGCGCCCCGCGTCGAAGCCGATCTCGTCCAGCGCGGCGCGCACATGGCCGAGGGCGAGCGCGTCGATCGCGGGCTCGATCGTCGAGTAGTAGCTCGCAAAGTCCGCCTCGGGGGCATGCGCGCGCAGCCGCTCCGCGGCCGCAGCGGCGACCTGCTCCGCCGGCGCGCGCGAGCCCGGCGCGGCGGCGGCCGCGGGCTCCCAGAGTTCCTCGTAGAGCCAGTCCGCGGGCGTGTCGCCCGCCGTCGCGCCGAAGCGGCGCAGCCGCAGCCGGTCGCAGCGCAGCAGGACGCGGCCGTCGTCGCCGGCGAGCGTGACGGTGCCTTCGGCGCTGTCGGCGTCACTGGCCGCGAGCTCGGCATGGACCAGGCAGCGCCGGCCGGGCGGCTCGTGCAGCGCGACGTGCGCGATCGCGACCGGCAGCAGTGCCGAGCCGGCGGAGCCGAGCGCGGCGCCGCCGAGCACCTGGAAGGCCGCGTCGAGCAGCGCCGGGTGGGCGTTCCAGCCGTCGATGTCGACACCCTCGGGCAGCTCCAGCTCGGCGAGCGTCTCGCCGTCTGCGCTCCACAGGCGCCGGACCGCGCGGAACGCGCCGGTGTAGGCGATCGCGTGACGCTCGTCCACCGACGCGTACAGCCCGTCGACGTCGACGGGCCGGCCGCAGCGTACGCGCAGCGCGGCGAGGTCCAGCGGGGGCGGCGCCTGCGGCGGCGCCGGCGCCGCGCGCGCGCTCGCTCGCAGCGTCCACGCGTCCGGCTCCTCGCCCCGCGCGCTGTGGATCTCCAGGCGCTCTGCGGCGACGCAGCCCAGCAGCTGCGCTCCGCCCTCGCCCAGGCCGAGCAGCCGCTCGAAGGCCACGTCGTCGAGCGCGAGCGGCCCCGCGACGTCGGCGGCGAGCGCGCGCGCCGCCGCGAAGGCGAGCTCGACGTGACCGGCGCCAGGGAACGTGATGCGGCCCTGGACGCGATGACCCTCCAGGAACGCCAGGCGCTCGTCGTCGAGCCGCGCCTCCCACGCGGGCCGTGCGCCGCGCACGCGGCGCCCGAGCAGCGGGTGGCCCGTGTCGGCGCCCGGCGGCGCGACCGCGGGCGGCGGCGGCTGCGCCCAGTGGCGCTCGCGCTGCCAGGGGTACGTCGGCATCCGCACGCAGCGACCGCCGGGCAGCACGCCGGGCCAGCGCACCCGGCATCCGCGGACGTGCAGCGCGCCGAGCGCGCGCAGCATCGTGTCGCGCTCGCCCGCACCGCGGCGCAGGCTGGCGAGCACGGCCGCCTCGCGCCCGTCCAGGCACTCGGCGACCGCGGGCGCGAGCACCGGATGCGGGCTCAGCTCGACGAACAGCTCGCACCCTCCGTCGGCCATCCGCGCGACCGCGTCGGCGAACCGGACGGGGCGGCGGACGTTGCGCCACCAGTACGCGGCGTCCAGCGGCTCGCCGTTCAGCCAGCCGCCGGTCACGGTCGAGACGAGCGGGATGGTCGGCGCGCGCGGTCGCAGGCCGTCGAGCGCCTGCAGCAGCTCCTCGCGCAGGACGTCCATCTGCGGGCCGTGATAAGGGACCGTCACGTCGAGCAGGCGAGCGCGGCGGCCGCCGCGCTCGAGCTCGCCGGCGATCTCGCCGAGCGCGTCCAGGTCGCCGGACAGCGTCAGCGACGCGGGCGCGTTGACGGCCGCCAGCGACACGCGCTCCTCGTAGCCGTCCAGCAGGCGCGCGACGTCGCCCGGCGCGATCGCTGCGGCGAGCATCCCGCCGCTGCCCGCGGCGCGCTGCTGCAGCCGCCCGCGATGGAACGCGAGCGTGAGGGCGTCGCGCAGCGTGAGCGCGCCGGCGACGCAGGCGGCCCCGGTCTCGCCCGAGCTGTGCCCGACGACGGCGCCGGGCACGATCCCCCACGAGCGCCAGAGGGCCGCGAGGGCGACCTGGAGCGCGACGTTGGCGACGTGGGCGAGGTACGGCTCCGCGATCCGCGAGTCGGTCTCGCCGCGTTCGAGCTCGGCGCGCAGCGACCAGCGGCTGAGCGGGCGCAGCAGCTCGTCGCACTCGTCGATCGCCGAGGCGAAGACCGGCTCGTCGCGCAGCAGCTCGCGGCCCATCCCCCACCACTGCGGCCCCATCCCCGAGCAGACGAATCCGACCTGCGGCTCGCGTTCGCGCGCCGGCGCCCGGCCGGTCGCGACGGCGGCGTGCCGCTCGCCGGCGGCGAACGCGTCCAGCCGGCCGGCGAGCTCGCGGCCCGTCGCGCCGACGGCGGCGAGACGATGCTCGTGGTGGCTGCGCCGGACGGCGGCCGTGAAGCACGCGTCGTGCGGGGCGACATCGGCCTCGCGCAGCCAGCGCGCGCAGCGCGTCGCGAGCTCGCGCAGGGCCGCCGGGCTGCGGGCCGACAGCGCCAGCAGCCCGGGCTCGTCACGCGGCGCCGTCGCGGGCGCGGGCGCGGGCGCGGGCGGTTGCTCGAGGATC
>DATMJM010000319.1:0-5424 GCA_035553935.1 Solirubrobacteraceae bacterium | reverse complement strand
GCTTCACGCACGGCGTGAGAGCGGTGCTGTTCGGCTCCACGCCGGCGGCGTCGTTCAGCGTCGGCTCCTACGGGCAGCTCACCGCGGTGGCGCCCGCCGGCAGCGGTGCCGTGCCGATCACGGTCGTCAACGAGGGCGGTCAGGCGACGTCCGGCCAGACGTTCACCTACGTCGCCGTCGCTCCGCCGCCGCCCGGCGGCACCCCCCTCCCGCTCCTGAACGTCATCCCGAACGCTGCGCCGGCGCGGCGCAAGGGCAGGCTCAGCTCGACGTTGAGGCCGACGAGGGACCTGCGGGCGCCGTTCGTGTTCCACCTGTCGGGGCGGCTGACGTTGCCGGCGGGCGTGCCCGCGGCCGCCGGCTGCAGAGGCCGCGTGACGGTGCGGGTGCAGCGCGGGCGCGTGACGATCGCCACGCGGCGGGTGTGGCTGTCGAGGAGCTGCAGGTACCGGGCGCGGATCGTGATCGCCAACCGGAAGCGCGTGCGCACGGCGAAGCGGCTGAGGGTCACAGCGCGCTTCGCCGGCAATGCGCGCGTGCTGCCGGCGTCGGGCCGGGCGCGGCTTGCCCGCGTCCGCCGGTGAGCCCGATCCAGTCGAAGCTGCTGTGATCAGGCGTCCTGCGCGAGCAGGCTGAGCTCGCGCGGGCGCAGCAGCACGAGCAGCTCGCCGCGCCGGCGGCCCTGCATCCGCACCGCCGCGACGCCGCCCTTCTTGAGGTCGACCGCGGCGCCCGTCAGGTCGTGCAGGACCTGCTCGAAGTCGGGGTTGTGGCCGACGAGGAGCACCCGCTTGTCGTCGCCCGCAGCGGCCACGAGCTCCAGCGCGTCCTCGACCGAGAAGCCGCTCGACAGCGCCTCGTCGATCACGACCTGCTCGTGGCCGAGCGTCTCGCACGCCAGCCTGGCGGTGTCCAGCGCGCGCAGCCGCGGGCTGGAGAGGACGAGCTGGAACGTGACCTCGAGCGCCGCCAGCGCGCGGCCGGCCGCGCGCGACTGCTCCTCGCCGCGCTGGGTGAGCCGGCGGTCGGTGTCGGGCCGCGCGTCGTGCGGCTCGGCCTCACCATGTCGCAACAACCACAGCTGCTGTGCCATCGAGCGTGATTAAACCGGCCGCACGCTGATCCAGCTCTTCACGAGCGGTCCCGCGCGCTCTGCGATGGGCGGACCGAACAGCTCTGCCATCTCGGCGCGGCGCAGCAGCTCGATCTCCTCCCAGTCGCCGGCGACGCCGAGGCGCCAGTAGCGGCGCCGGATCACCGCCGGCAGCCAGTGGGCGAACGGCAGCAGCGCGTGCGGCTCGATCGGGAACGAGTAGGCCGGCGTCTGCACGTACCAGCCGCGCGCGACGCGACGCAGCTCGGCGGCGAAGGCGGCGCGGCCGGCGGGCGCGACGTGCTCGATGACGCTCGAGCAGTAGGCGAGGTCGAACTCACCGTCGGCGAACGGCAGGCCCTCGAGCACGTCGGCCTGTACGAACGGCCCCGGGTACTCGGGCCGCGGCGCGCGGTCGACGCCGGTGATGTCGAGGTCGGGAGCGTGGCGGCGCAGGCCGAGCCGGCCGCAGCCGACGTCGAGTATGCGCGTTTGCTGCGTCGCGCCGGTCAGCGCGAACAGGCGCGCGTGGCGGCGCTCGCGCGCGCGCCGCGAGACGCCGGCCGCCGCTCGCGCGCGCGGCCCCTGCTTGGCGGTGCCGTAGACGTTGTCGGCCGACCAGCGTGACATCGCCGCCAGCCTACGTCGTAGCCTGCGTGCTCTGAGCGAGGCCTACACCACCGACAACCTGCTCGATCGCTTGAGCGACCCGGCCACGCTCGCCGCGCAGTACGAGCGCGGCAAGCGGCGCGAGCGCGAGCTGCTCGACCGCCATCTCCGGCTGAGCGGCGGAGACGCGCTGTCGGTCGGCTGCGGCTGGCACCCGGGCCGCCACCTGCTGCCCAAGCCGGCATGGCGCATCGTCGCCGTTGACGTCGACCCGGAGCGCCCGCGTCACGCGGTCGCGCAGGGGGAGGCGGACGAGGGGCTGCAGGGCGCGGCCGGCCGGCTCGACGCGCTGCCCGGCGCGTCGTTCGAAGTCGTCCTGCACCGGCTCGTCCTGCACCACGTCGCCTACGCCGAGCCGCTCGAGCCCGTGCTGGAGGAGGCGCGGCGGCTGCTGCGGCCGGGCGGCGCGCTGGTCGCGATCGAGCCCAACGTCCTGCATCCGGTCGGCGCCGCGCTGGCGCTCGCCAACCGCGCGGGGCTCGGCGTGCGCGTGCACGGGACGCCCGACGACATCCCGCTGTCGCCGCGCAAGCTCGCCGCGGCCGCGCGAGCGGCCGGGCTGCGCCCGGAACTTCACGCGGTGAGCTACTCCTGGCGCCGGCTGCCGGTGCCCGCGCAGCGCGCGATCGGCGCGCTGGACCGCTTCGGCTCGGCGCCCGGGATGCGCTGGCTCGGGCACACGTTCATGCTGATCGCGCGGCGGTGACCGGCAGCCCGGCTGCGCGCCAGGCCTGAAAGCCGCCGGCGACATCGGTCGCCCGCGCGAAGCCCAGCTGCTGCAGCGTGGCCGCCGCCAGGCTCGACTGGTAGCCCTCGTCGCACATCACGATCAGCTGCTGGCCGAAGCCGGCGATGCGGTCGTCGTGCCCGTCGGACGCCGGATCGCAGCGCCACTCGAGCACGTTGCGGGGAAACCAGATCGAGCCGGGCACGACGCCGTCGGCCGCGCGCTGAGACTCCGATCGGATGTCGAGCAGGAGCGCGCCTGCTCGCATCGCGGCGGTCGCGTCCCGCGGCGCGACGCGGTCCAGGCTTGCGCGCGCGTGCGCGAGCAGGTCGTCGATCGTCGTGCGCGCCACGCCGGTCAGTATCCCATGCCGTCCATCGCGCGCGCCGGCCGGAGGCTCCGGCGGAGGCTGCGCCCCCGCCGGGCTACGGCCTGCTGTCGCGCATGCCCTTGACCGCCTTGGCGATCTCGTCGGCGTCGAGCACGTCGGCCATGATGCCGATCTGCTCTTCCCAGACGTCGTCGTCGATCTGGCTGCGGAACTCTTCCTCCAGCGCGTGATACACGGAGAGACCCAACTGGGCCTCGGCCAGGGCGCCTGCATAGGTCGGATCGCCGAGCACAACGGTCTCGGCTGCGATCTCCGCGCTCTCATCGTCGGGAGCTCCGAGGATGACGAGCAGTTGCTCGCTCCCGTGCTCGTCGGCGAGGCGCTTGATCGCTTCCTGGCTATTCAGGTCCATGGCCCCAGAGGCAGTTCAGACAAAGCACTCCGTGGACGCGTAGGCGACGTTGCCGCCGGCGCTCTTGACGCACTCGGCGATCGCGGGACCCGCGATGCCGTCGCGCTCGCCGAGCACGATGACCTGCTTGCCGTCGAACATGAGGGTGCTAACTCACCCCCTCTCTGATCTCGCCGAGGCTCTTGTCGAGCCAGTCGTTGAGTTGCGCGGGGCTGATCATCGACGCCGACAACCGCGCGACCTCCTCGCCATCCTGCATGAGCAGGAACGTCGGCAGCGCGTGGACCTTGAGGCGGATGCACACCCGGCGCGCCTTGGGCGCCTCGAGCTTGACGACCTCGAGGTCGTCGTGCGCCTCGGCCAGCTTCTCGACGTGGGGCATCAGCGCCAGGCACGGCCGGCACTCCGGCCCCCACACGTCGACGAGCACCGTCCCGCTGTCGACAAGATCGTCGAAGTTCTCGCGTGTCGCCTCGCTCACCGCTCCCATCTGCTCATCCTCCTGCTGGCTCGTTGGACTCGAGCATCACGCTCATGCCGTCGGACTGCTCTGACATCCGCCCCAGGAACAGGCTGCCCTTCGCGATGAGCTGTACCCGCTGCGCGCCCCCGTCGATCAGCCGCGCGCGGGCGTGCGGCACGTAGCACAGCGCCGACGCGATGTGGCCCTGCGTCGGGGCGAAGCCGGGCATCCCTCGCTGCTCGACGAACTGGGCCATGTCCTCCCGCGCCAGGTCGCCGCGGCGCATCGCCAGGGCGGCGATCGTCTTGTAGTTGCGCAGGGGCACGTTGCCGGAGCCCTGGGGTTCGGTGAGCTCGGGATTGTGCAGCTCGGTGGCGTAGTCGTCGACGTCGAGCATCCCCAGGCCCAGGCGGTCAAGGGGAGCGACCACGAGCTCCTCCATGATCTTCGGGTTCGACGACCCGGCGGCCACCGGATGTCGCCCGACGGAGTCCAGCCGCACGCGCGGCGAGCGGCCGTCGTCCGCCTCGACGAGCAGCGCGCTGGCGCCGAGCACGTCCTCGAGCACGGGCATGCCGTGCTTGAGATGGCCCTGGAACTTCATCCCCACCTTTGGCAGCGAGCCGCCCGCCACCACCGCGACGCGCCCGAAGACGCCGGCGACGACGAGGCTGCTCGCGATGACGAGCGCGGGGATCGGCGCGGCGCAGAAGTTCTTGACGTCCGCGCCCGATGCCCGGCTGCAGCCCGCCGCGGCCGCGACCGACTTCGCGAGGTTGCCCCCGCCGCGCTGGTAACGGTCGCCGATCGCCTCCTCGCCGGCCCCGATGACGTAGTCGATCGAGGCGGGGTCGATGCCGCTGTCGGCGAGCAGGTGCAGCAGCGCGAGCGTCGCGCTCGCCTTCCCGGCCAGGTTCTCGAGCAGGATTGGCGCGCTCAGCGCCTGATCGCTCTGGTGTCCCCGCCGGAACGCCCCGGCGAGGTGATCGGCGCCCAGGTGCAGGCTCACCGCGCCCGGCTCGCCCGCCATCGCCTCGGCGTCGCCGCCGGCGGCCGTGACCTTCTCGAGGTCGAGGTGCTCGCCGAGCGGATGCCCGGCGAGCCGCTCGGCGATCGCGCCGGCCTCCGCCGCGCCGAGCCTGACGAGATCGAAGTCGTCGACCGCCGCCATCAGACCGAGGAACTCGTCCTCGGGCATGAGCTCGCCGACGCCGGCGAAGCGGCCCTCGCCGTTGGGCGCCGCGTCGACCCACGGTCGCTCTCCCATCTCGCGCGGGTGGCGGGCGCCGAGGAACGCCTGGTGGGGCGCGTAGGCCACCGCCTGCTCGAAGGTCCGCAGCGAACCGAGGAACTGCGCCTCGAGCTCCGGGTTGCGCGCGAGCTCGCGCGACGGCTTGGAGCCGTGGCGCGCGAGCCCGGGGACGTGGATGAGCGCCGCGCTTGCGGCTGAGATGACGGGTGCGTTCATGCGGCGCCTATTGAACCGGATCTTCGTCGAAGACCGTCGGCTCGCGGACAGGCGTGGCGACGGCGTGCAGCGCCCGCTCGAGCAGCTGCCGGCGCCACGCGCGCTCCTGCTCGGGCCCGAGCTCGGGATCGCCGGTCGGGTATGGGATGCCGCGCGTGGGCACGATCCGCGGCGCGCCGACGCGCCGCGCGATCGACACGAGGTTGCACAGCAGCGCCGTTGGGATCCCGGCGCGCTCCAGCTCTTTGCTCAGCGTTGACC
>DATMJM010000318.1:0-3516 GCA_035553935.1 Solirubrobacteraceae bacterium | reverse complement strand
TGACGAGCAGAGCGGCGGCCACCAGCCAGAGCGCAGGCATCGTTGAGCAGCGCAGTCAGAAGCTGCCTTGCTGGGCGGCAGCCGCGGTGTGGCCGTCGTCGCGTCCGTGAGCTGCTGTGGGTCCGCCGCGGCTCAGGTTCCTCGCTGCGGCGTCCTTCGGTAGCTGCGACCCGTGTCGCGGCCGACGCCACCGAGTCATGGCTGAGGGTCGAGCCCGGTGGTGCATTGGTGGGTCAGCACCGTGGCGAGAGCGTCAACGACGGCGGGATCGAACTGGCTGCCGGCGCAGGCGCGGAGTTCTGCGAGTGCGACTTCGGTGCTCATGGCGGTGCGGTAGGGACGGTCGGCGGTCATCGCGTCGTAGGCGTCGCAGGCGGCGATGATCCGCGAGCCGAGCGGGATCTGCTCGCCCGTCAGGCCGTCGGGATAGCCATGACCGTCGAGGCGCTCGTGGCTTGAGCGGACGAGCTTGGCTGCGGACGCCAGCGCGGGAGCAGCCGCGAGGATGCGTTCGCCCATGATGGTGTGGCGGCGGATGTAGGCCCACTCGTCGTCGTCGAGTGGCCCGGGCTTGTCGAGGATCGCTTCGGGGATCGCCGCCTTGCCGACGTCATGCAGCGAGGCGGCGTGCAGCAGATGGCTCATCTGGTCTTCGGGCAGGTCGAGCGCCTGCCCGACGGCCTTGCACAGCTGCGTGACCTCGTCGAGATGCGTGCCGAGTTCGGGGCTGCGTTCGGCGAGGACCTGCAGCAGCACGTTTGCGCTCTGGCGTGCCGCCGAGGCGCGGGTGCCGCCGCCCTTGGACGCGTACATCAGTCGGTCGGCGAGGCGTAGAGCATCCGACGACGTCCGCGCCTCTTGCGGCAGCAGGGCCGCGCCGCACGAGGCGGTGATGTCGAAGGCTTCGCCGCGTTCGGCCAGTGCGCCGCGCGCGCGTTCGACGAGCGCGGCGATGCCGTCGGGGGGCACGGCGGCTATCACGCAGAACTCGTCGCCGCCCATGCGGTAGCTCGTGCCGTGCGCGCGCAGATCGGCCTCGAGTCGGCGGCCCAGCCGGGTCAGCAGCGCATCGCCGGCGAAGTGCCCGAAGGTGTCGTTGTAGGCCTTGAAGCCATCGAGGTCGAGCATCAGCAGCGCGAGCGGCCGTTGCGGGGTGGCATCCGCGAGGGCGAGATCCAGATCCTCGATCAGCTTGCGCCGGTTGGGAAGAGCGGTCAGCGCGTCATGGCGGGCCTGGTGTGCGAGTTCGTCGTCGGCGCGCTTGCGCACCAGAAGCTGCGCGATCGACGCGGACAGCGTGTCGAGCAGCTCCAGCTGTGCGGCATCGCGCGAGCGGACGTCGTGGCTGAGGAACTCGATCACCGCCAGCACCTCGGCGCCGGCGAGCACCGGCAGCAGGATGCAGGCGTGCAGCCCGTCGGCGGCGGCGGCCTCGGCGCGCTTCGTGTCTGGATCAAGCGTGATGTCCGGTACCCAGCGGGGGGCACGCGCCTTCCACACCCAGCCCGGCAGGCCGCTGGAGGGTGTCACCACGATGCGCTTCGTGGCGGCCTCGAATGCCTGCGGAGCAGGCCCGTGATGCCAGAACGCGGTGCAACGCAATTCGGGCATGGGATCGCCGGACGGCGTCCAGGCTGCTCCCACAGCCCAGCCCATGCCCTCGCCGATCGCCGCCAGCAGCGCGGGCAGCGCGTCGTCGACGGTCGGCGCCTGTGCCAACACCCGCGTCGCATCGTGCTGCACTTTCAGGTAGCGCTCGTGCAGCTTCTGCGCTGAGATGTCACGCGCGATCGTCGACGCGCCGGTGACCTCTCCGGCGCCGTCGCGAATCGGTGAGATCGTCAGCGCCACATCGATCAGCTGGCCGTCCTTGCGCACATGCGTGCTGAGCTGCTCGCTGCCCTCTCCGCGCGCGACGCGCCCGTGCATGTCGCCGCTACCGTCGTGCTGATCGCCGGCCATGAGCATCGTGATCGGCTCGCCGAGGACGTCTTCGGCGCTGTAGCCGTAGATCTTCTGCGCGCCGTGGTTCCAGCTGACGATCGTGCCATCCAGCGACCACGCGACGATCGCGTCCTCGCTGGACTTGACGATCGCGGCCATGTGGCGCTGCGTCTCCTCGGCACTGCGCTGCTCCGTGATGTCCTGCTCGGTTCCGAATACGCGCAGCGGCCGTCCGTCGTCATCCACGACGACGTTGCCGCGAGCGCTCAGCACCCGCATCGTGCCGTCGCGGCGCACGATCCTGTGCTCGAAGCTGAACGGGCGCCCGCTCGCGCAGGCGCCCTCGACCGTCGCAGCGACAACCTCGCGGTCCTGCGGATGCACGTACTCGATGAACTCGTCGAAACACGCGGGGGACGCGGCGGCGTCGACGCCGTAGATGCGACACAGCTCCTCTGACCACTCGATGGCATCGGTCGCGAGATTCCAGTCCCAGCTTCCCAGCTGCGCGACCGCCTGTGCCTCGGCGAGCTGATCACGACGGCGCTCAAGCAGTTCGTCTGCCTGCTTGCGCTCGGTGATGTCGTGCAGAAAGGCGTAGAAGACGTAGCCGGCGGAGGTCTGCAGCGGCGAGATCGTCACCTCGACCGGAAACTCGCGGCCGCCTCGATCAAGCGCGACGAGCTCGAGCCGCCGGCCGACGACGCGACCCTCATCGGTCGTGAGCATCCGCTGCAGCCAGCGCTCATGTGCATCGCGGAAGCGCTCGGGAATGATCGTCTGCGAGAGCACGCGCCCAAGCGCCTCCTCGCGCGCCCAGCCAAACGTCGCGACCGCCTGCTCATTCCAGTCGGTGACCAACCCCCGCGCGTCGATCGAGATGAACGCATCCTGCGCGGTCTCGAGGATGTGACGCGTCTCGCGCTCCCGCGCAGCCAGCGCCCGCTCACTCTCGAGCGCGCGGCGATACAGCACCTCTGCTTGCGCGCGCACACCCTCGTTCAAACGCCACGCCACGATGCTCGCAAGCCCCGCCGCAGTCACGAATCCACCATGGATCAGCGCCCACTTCCACGGGTGCGCCATCGCATCGGGATGGTTGTAGACCGCGTGCGGATCAAGCGCCCCTGCCACCCCGTGATGCACCACGACATAACCCGCCGCGATCAGAAACGGCAGCCAATCCTCATACAGCGCCAGCACCACGATCATCACGAAGAAATGAAAGTGCGCCTCGATCACGCCGCCCGACACGTGAACGAGCAGCGCGGAGGACGTGATCAGCCCCAGCGAGACGACAACGGCCGCGACGCGCCGTCTGCGCCTCAGGCCATACGCCACGCCGGCCATCACCGCCAGCAACGCTCCGTGCTCGGACGCGTGCAGCAGCCCCAGGCCGCGCGTAGCACCGAACAGCGGCAGCGCGAGCGCGTGAAGGCACAACAACCCCAAGAGCGCACGATGACGCCGGTCGCGGACCTCCTGAGGCAGCGTCTGCCCACGCGGCAGGACCCAGCGCAGCCTCGCGACAAGCCGCGCAAGATGCCGACCCCCACGCTGACGGTCAATTCG
>DATMJM010000317.1:0-2604 GCA_035553935.1 Solirubrobacteraceae bacterium | reverse complement strand
GCACGCGGACGGGCCCCGTCTCGTCGGCCCGCAGGTTGCGTTGCGAGGTCGAGATCGCGAGCACGCGCCCGGAGAGCTCCAGCCCCTCCACGCGACGGGCCGCGCCGCCGCCGGGCACCGAGCGTAGCTGCGGCCGGCGCGCCTGCAGCTTGGCGAACACGAGGCGGTCGACGGCGCGCCGTCCCGATCCACGCGCCTGCACCCACCCGACGCGGCCGCGCGAGACGGTCGGGTGTCGCTCGGGCAGGCCGCGGTGCGTAGCTCGCAGGCGGCGCGCCCGGCGCGTGACCGGATCGAACACCCACACGTCGCCATGGCGGATGAAGACGACGATCACGCGGCCGCGGCTATCGGTGCCGAGGTCCGGCTGACGACCGCCGGCCATCGCTGCGCGGGGCTCGCCGTCGAGCACGATCTGCGACTTCGAGCTCGCCGTCGCAGGTTTCACCCAGACCACGTGACCGGCCAGCGCGTCGACCTCGCGCGCGTCCTCGGCAACGGGCTGCACAGCGGCAGAGGCGGGCGCCGCGGCGGCGAGGGCGGCGGCGGAGGCGAATGTGGTGAGAACAGCGGTGTACGTGAACATGTCACTCCAACGGAACGCTGCGCCAAGACTTACGCTACCGCCGCGAAGCCGGCCGGGGAGCAGATCCGCCGGCGTCACCGCCGCACGCCCGCGAGGATGGTCAGATCGGGGCGCTCGCCCGGCGAGTGTGCGACCCGGCCATTCGCCGATCGATCTCGAGCAACAGCGCGTGGGCAGTCTGGCCGTGCAACTGCTCCAGCGATCGTCGCCCAGCGCTCTTTCGTGTGAAGCGCAGCGGGGGTTCGGACAGCCAATCCGCGGCGCGCTGCTGCAAACTGGTGGCGCTCGACTGTGCGGCGTTCGGGCGCGTCGAGGTCACAGCCACGCCTGTCCGCGGCAGCGCCTCACTCAGCGATCGGGCTCAAGCGCGTCGGTCGGGCTCGGCACGAACGGCCGCAGCACCGCGTGGGCCACCGAGCTAGTTGCTCGCGACGCTCGGGCCGTGGGTCGTGTGCCGAGCGTAATTCGGGCGCTCACGCGTCCGTTAGGCAGATGTGTGGACTGCCGCACACATCCCCTTGTGCACCTGGCGCGTTCCCGCTCGCAGCGCTACGGTGAGGGCCATGCCGGCGAGGACGCGCGCGGTATCGCAGCCGGGCGAGGCGGAGCTCGCACGGCGTTCGGCGCGCGGGGACGGCGAGGCGTTCGCGGAGCTCTACGAGCGCTACAGCGACCGGACGTTCAACCTGTGCTACCGCATCATCGGCTCGCGCGACGACGCGGCGGATGCCACCCAGGAGGCGTTCGTGTCGGTGCTGCGCCAACTGCCCAAGCTCGAGCAGCGCGAGCTGGCGTTCGGTTCCTATGTGTTCACCTGCGCCCGCCACGCCTGCTTTGACCTGATGGCCAGGCGCAGGCGCGCCGAGCCGCACGCCGACGTCCCCGAATCCGCCAGGCCGCTGGGCGCCGGCGGTGGTGGCGACCTCGACCCCGGCGATCCCGCCGACGATCCCGAGCGCAACGTGCTGCTCGAAGACCAGCAGGAGCAGATCCGCGCTGCGAACGCGACGCTGCCCGCCCGCCAGCGCGAGGCGCTGGCGCTGTTCGAGCTCGACAGGCGCTCCTACGACGAGATCGCCGAGATCATGCAGATGAATCGCAACTCGGTCGCGCAGCTGCTCTCGCGCGCGCGCATCAACCTGCGAAACGCCCTGCGCGGCGGGGCGCTCGCCTCCATCGTCCACACCACGCCGGAGTGCGAACGGGCGCTGCCGCTGATCTGCGCGAGCGATGACGGACAGCTCGACGAGGCGTCGCGGGATGCTGCCTGGCTTGCCGATCACCTGTCGAGCTGCACGACCTGTCCGCTGAGGGCGCAGGCGATGCAGGAGGCGGGCGCCTCGTACCGCGCCTGGACCCCGATCGTCGCGGCGCCATGGCTGTTTCGCGACACGATGGCGCGCGCCGCCGAGGCCGTCGGGACCAACTGGGACGACGTCATCCAGCGGCGCTGCCCGCGCGAGCGTTCCTCCAGCGCGTCGCCTGGTGGCGCCGCGCGGCCGGGTGGTGTCGGCACGCAGCCACCAGGTCTCGCCGAACGACCACCAGATCGCGCCGCAGAGCCCGCCCGCCGCTGGTGGCGCAGCCGGATTAAGCTGGCGGCCGCCGTTGTGGTGGCGGCACTGCTGCTGTCGGTCGGGGTGTCAACCGGCCTCAAGCGCGGTGAGCGCAGCCCCACGGCGACGACGCCGGCGGCGCAGGCCCCGGCAGCGCCCGTGCGGCCGTCCTCCGCCGTCCGCGGCGAGCGCGCGCGGAAGCCCGCAAAGCGGAACACAGGCGGAGCGCAGACCTCGCCGAGGCTGCCCGCCAGTCTGGCACCGCAGCGCCGCGGTTCCGCCGGCCTGGACGCGGCCCCGGCGCTACCCACACCGGCTGGCGCAAGCGACGCCGCGCGCGCGCCCGCGCCGCCACCGCAGCAGTCGGGGCGTCGGCGCCCGCAGCGTCAGCCGGCCACCCGGCGACCGCCCGCGGCGGCCCCGACGCCCCCGCCGACCACCGGGCGACCGCCCGCGGCGGCC
>DATMJM010000316.1:0-3173 GCA_035553935.1 Solirubrobacteraceae bacterium | reverse complement strand
ACGATGCGTTTGATGAAGTTCACGTCGGCCCGGCCGGAGGTCGGCGACGGGCAGGGCTGGTCGGCCTCTCGGCGCACCCCGCACTGGTTCTCGTTCTCCGCACCGGCCGGTGGGTGGAAGACGGTGACGTCGCCGATGGCGGGATCGCCGAAGTTGTTGCCGATGCGGTTGACGAGGACGCGCTGACCGACGGAGAGCGTCGGCACCATCGACTCGGAGGGAATGCGGTAGGGCTTGACGAGGAACGCCTGGATGCCGAGCGCGAGCCCGAGCGCCACCGCGACGATCAGGACGAGCTCGACGAAGGAGTTTCCCTTGGACGGTTCTTCTTTTTTCACGTCTGCTCGCCGGAAGCAGCCGCGCCGGGCTCACTTTCGGCAGCGGTCCCGTCGCTCGGGGCCCCTTCGGTTTCGCTCTGCGCCTCAGCCTCGACCGCCTCGGCCACGGCCTCCTCGGCCACGGCCTCCTCGGCGACGACGCCGTCGGCGTCGACCGCCTCGGGCTCGGCTGCCGCCTCGGCTTCGAGCTGCGCGGCCGGGTCGTGGAGCAGGCCGGTCTCGACGCGCTCCTCCGGTCCGGTGTAGCGGCGCTCGCGGACGCGGGCTCGCTTGCCGACGCGGTCGCGCAGGTAGTAGAGCTTGGCGCGCCGCACGTCGCCACGCGCCGCGACGTCGATCTTCTCGATCTTGGGCGAGTGCAGCGGGAACGTGCGCTCGACGCCAACGCCGAAGCTCTGCTTGCGCACCGTGAACGTCTCGCGCGCGCCGTGCCCCTGGCGCTTGATGACGACGCCCTCGAACACCTGCGTGCGCTTGCGCGTCCCCTCGATGACCTGGAAGTGGACCCGCAGCCGGTCGCCCGCCTGGAAGCTGGGGACACGGCGCAGCTGAGCGCGCTCGAGGCTGTCGATGACTGAGGACATGGCGAAGAAAGGGCGCGGACTCAAGAGGCTGGCCGCGCCGAGCCAGGATGATAGCGACGCACACCCCGGCGGGAGCAGCGCGCGCGCCGGGCGCTCACTCCGCGCGCGGCCTGCCGCGCTCGCGCGAGCGCTGCAGGCGCCACGAGCGGATCTGCTCGTGGTGACCCGACAGCAGGACGTCGGGCACCTTCCAGCCGCGGTACTCCGCCGGCCGCGTGTAGTGCGGGTACTCCGGGCGGCCACCCAGCGCGGTGGAGAACGACTCCTCGAGCGCCGACCCGCTGTGGCCCAGTGCGCCCGGCAGCTTGCGCATGACCGCGTCGCAGACGACCATCGCCGCCAGCTCGCCGCCGGCCAGCACATACTCGCCGATCGACACCGCGTCGCTGGCGAAGTGCTCGACGATGCGCTCGTCGAAGCCCTCGTAGCGCCCGCACAGCAGCGTGACCTCGCGCTCGGCCGCGAGCTCGTCGACGAGAGGGTCGTCGAGCAGGCGCCCGCCCGGCGTCAGCGCGATCACCCGCCGCTGCGCGCGCAGGTCGACGGGATCGACACCGTCGTAGAACGCACGCAGGGCCGCGTCCATGACGTCGACGCGCAGGACCATCCCGGCGCCGCCGCCAAACGGCGTGTCGTCGACCTGGCCGCCACTCAGCGGCGTGTGCTCGCGGAGGTTCAGCGTCCGCAGCTCATGGCCGGCGGCGAGTGCGTTGGCGACGTGGCGCTGGCCGCGAAACCAGTCAAACCAGTCCGGAAACAGCGTGACGACGTCGATCCGCACGAGCAGCGTCCGCCCGCCTACGCACCCGCCGCGTCGGCCGCCGCCCACGGCCTCGCGGTCGCCGCCGGCGCAGCGCGCCTGCGCACTACGACACCTCGATCCCGAGGAAGGCGGCGTCGATCACGATCCGCCGCGCGGGCACGTCGACGCTGCGCACCGCGTCGGCGACCATCGGCACGAGCAGCTCGCCGACCTCGAGCACCTCGCAGGAGGGCAACGACCGCATCCGCGCCACGACGCCGACCTCGCGCCCGCCGGTCGTCACCACGACGCACCCCTGCAGGTCCTCCGCCCAGTACTCGCCTTCCGGCAGCGGCGGCGCAGCGTCCCGCGCGACCATGAGGTCCGCGCCGCGCAATGCCTCCGCGGCCGACCGGTCGTCGATCCCGCGCAGGCGCAGGATCGGCCGCTCCTCCGTCCCGGCGCGGCGCACGATCTCGTGCACGTCGCCGCCGATCCGCAGCATCCCGCCGAGCGGCAGCAGCGCGCCGCGCGGACGGGTGACGTGAAACGACCCGTCGAGACCGTGCGGCCGCCCCACCCGTCCCGCGTTGAGCAGCGACATCGCGCGACGCCCGTCAGTCGACGATGTCGACGAACACGCGGCGGCCTTCCTTCACCGCGGCCGCCTTCAACACCGTGCGCAGGGCGTTCGCCGTGCGCCCGCCGCGCCCGATGACCTTGCCGTAGTCGTCCTCGCCGACCGACAGCTCGAGCACGACGCTGCCGTCATCCTCGTCGAAGTGCTCGACGCGCACGGCGTCGGGGTCGTCTACGAGGGCCCGGGCGAGATATTCGAGAAGCTCTTGCACGGACCGGCCGGGCGGGCGGCGGGCTCCGCGCTACGCGATGCCCTGGATGTGCAGCAGCTTGCGCACCTGGTCCGACGGCTGCGCGCCGCGCTCGAGCCAGTGGCGCGCGCGATCCTCGTCGACGCGGATCGTCGACGGATCCGTCTGCGCGTTGTAGTGGCCGATCGTCTCGATCACGCGCCCGTCGCGAGGCGAGCGCGAGTCGGCGACGACGATGCGCCAGATCGGGTCCTTGCGGCCACCGACACGGGTGAGTCTCATTCGAACGGCCATGACGTGCCGACAGCCTAGCGAGCCTGCCGCATGAGCGCCTGAAGATCGGGCATGTTGCCCTTGCCGAGCTGCTTCATGAGCTTCTGCATCTGGCCGAACTGCTTGACGAGCTGGTTGACGTGCTGGACCGTCGTCCCCGAGCCGCGAGCGATCCGCAGCCGCCGCGAACCCTTGATGAGGTCCGGTCGCCGGCGCTCCAGCGGCGTCATCGAGAGGATGATCGCCTCGATGCGATCGAGCTCGCGCTCGTCGACCTTGACGTTCTTCATCGCCGCGCCCTGGAAGCCCGGGATCATCCCAAGCAGCGACTGCAGCGGGCCCATCTTGCGCATCATCTTCAGCTGCGAGAGGAAGTCCTCGAAGGTGAACTCGTTGCGCCGCAGCT
>DATMJM010000315.1:0-4808 GCA_035553935.1 Solirubrobacteraceae bacterium | reverse complement strand
GCCTGTGGATAGCGGTAGTCGGATGCCTCGAGCGCGACACCGGTCGCGGTCGCGGTCGCGTTTGCGCTGATCGTCAGCGACGACGTGCCGCCGCCGGCGGTGATCCGCGCGCCGCGCGGGATGCCGGGGCCGACGAGCATCTGCCCGTTCTGCGCCTGGGGGAGGTTGACGTTCGCAATGGTTCGCGAGCCTGAGGTCGTGCTGCCGGTGCCGCGGTGCAGCGGCGGGCAGGCGCCGACGCCGGTGTCGTTGTTCTCGCTCGCGAGGCCGGCGCATGGCGGCAGCCCCTGCGGCGAGGCCATGGTTCGTGCGAACGCGGCGACGCTCGTCGGAACGCCGTCTGCCCGGGTGCCGGTGCGAGCGAGGAACGCGGCGCGGTCGGCCTGTGGCATGTCGATGCGCTTGAGCACCGCGCGCGTCTTGCCGTCGATGACGTAGCCACGGCCGACCTTCGGATCATTGAACGTCGCCGGGATGGAGCCGTCCGTGGGGTTCACGCGCAGCGCGCGCGCGCCCACGACGATCTCCGGAATGCCGTCCTTCGGCCCGATCACGAGGTTGTCGCAGATCCTGTCGGCGTCGCCGCCGTCGCTGGCAGGACAGCTGCCGATGTCGGGCATCGTCTCGACGTATACGAAGGCCAGCTCCGGGCTGCTGTAGTTGGTCGCCGGAGCGGGCGGCGTCCCGTCCGGGGAACCGGCGGGTGGTGCGGGCGGTTCGAGGGGGTTGTCCTCGGGCGGGAGGATCGTGTCGATGTGGGCGCCCGTCTCGCCGTCATAGATGAGGACCTGCGTCGGGATCGCCGCGGTGCCCGTCTGGCCTTGCGCCACGAGCAGGTCCTGCTTGCCGTCGCCCGTGAGGTCGGCGCTGTATATACCCCAGCCGAACGCGCCGCCGGGTGTGGGCGCGGCGGAGTCGATGCGGGTGGTGTTGTACGAGCGCGGCAGGCCGGGGGCCTGTGCGGCGGCCGACGCGGCGGTCAGCGCGACGGTGGCGATGGCGACGACGGGAATGAGATTCAACCGCCGGCGAAGTCCGTTTCGAGCAGGCATTGTGCGCAACCTACGCTGGTCTAAGTGCCGAGCGCAATAGATGACTTTGTCATCTAGCGAAAAGGTTCGTGATCGCTCGTTTTGCAGGGCATTTCAGTCCAGGGACAAGCGAGGCGAGCGCCGAAACGGCGACGCCGACCCCGATGCACCGTAACCCGGCGCAAGCCGCTTGCAGGACGTCTGATCCTCCCGGGCGGGAGCGTACAAGAGCCTGACGCGACGTGCGGCAGGTTCGCGCCGCAAACGCACGAAGACAGCGGGGCCGGCATATGCCGGCCCCGCGATGAACCACCTGGTGTCGATCCGCCTACGCGGGGCGACGCCTGCGGACTTCGGCGGCCGTCAGACCCGCGACGATCGCGAGCAGGCCGAACGCCATGAGCCCGATGCCGAGCCCGAGGCCGGATCCGGCGCCACCGTCCGGAGCGCCGGCGGCGGTACCCGTCAGCGACGGGGTCCGACCGGGCTGGTAGTTGCTGAACAGGTCGCTGAGCGCTGCCTGCTCGGCCGGAGCCGAGGCGGCGGGCGCCGTGCGCGACGTGGACGACGACGAGCGCGACGGAGCGGCGGCCGGAGCCGGAGCCGTTGCGAACGTCTGGACCGGTGCCGCCGCCGGAGCGGTCGAGCCCGAGAACACCGCCTGGCCCGTGGGCGAGGAGGTCACGGTGCTCGGCGCGTTCCTCGGAGCCGGAGCGGTGCGGGACGGGCTGCTGCTCGAACGCGCAGGCGCGGTCGAGCGCTCGGCCGCAGCCGGGGTCTGGCTACGTGCGACGTTCGGCGTGCTGAACGACGGCGCGCTCCTCGCCGGCTGCGCGGCAGGCGCGGCCGCGGCAGGCGTGCTCGGCTGCGCGGCGGCGGCGGGCGCCGGGGCCGGAGCGGCGACCGAGAACGACGCAGGCGCGAAGCCGCCGGTCGGACGCGATGCCGTGATCGTGTAGTTGCCTGGCGTCGACGGCGCCGTCAGCGTCGTCGTGAAGCCGCCGCCGGCCGAGGCCTTCACAGTGGTGGAGCCGGTCGGCCCGCTCACGGTGATGTCGGCATTGCCGGGGAAGTACGCACCGTGGACCGTGATCGCGCTACCAGGCTGGTAGGAGGTCTTGTCCAACGACACGTGTGCCTGCGGGTTGCAGGCATAGGCGATGGCGACGGGAACGACAAAAGCCGCCACCACCATCGTTACGAAGGTGGCGCGGCGCCTACGCACCACACCTGTGCGCCCAGAGGTCGGGGACACAAGCACACTCCTTTCTGGGAGAACCCGAATGATCGCCGAATGCGGCGATTGGCGCGAACATACAGCAAAGTGTCCGGCACATCTAGTGCAACTTGTCTCAGCCGGAGGTCGTAAAAAGGTCGAGTCGCGCTCGAGCGGTCCCGGACGGGTCAGAAGCCTGCCACAACCAGCGTCAGCATCCCGCCCAAGCCCATGTCCGCGACGGTCTCGGCAAGCTCGTCGAGCCTGCAGGCGAGGAGCATCTCGTCACGCCGTGCCACCTCGACTGCGACCGCGCACGGCGTCGACCCCGGCAGACCGCGGTCCAGCAGCGCCTGCTCGAGCGCGCGCGGAGCGCGGCCGGCGCCGTACGCGGCGATGACCTCCGGACGGGCACGACCCGGAAGGTCGCGCGCGTCGACGAGCAGCAACGGCGCTCCGCGCGCCGCGACCTCGCGGCCGAGCGCCGCCGCCGCACCGCTCAGCGCGCTGATGCCGGGGACGATCTCGTACGCGATGCCGCGCTCGACCACCGCCGACAGTTCGGGCTCCAGCGCGCCGAACAGGGTCGGGTCGCCGCCCTTGAGCCGCACGACGAGCAGGTCCTCCGCGAGTGCGCGGTCGAACACCGCGAAGACGTCGTCCTGCGTGGCCGGCGGCCACTCGACGACCTCGCTCTCCTCGCGCGCGAGGTCGGCGAGCGCCTGCCGATCGAGCAGCGTGGCGTTCCAGATGACGACGTCGGCGCTCTGGAGCGCACGCACGGCGCGCAGCGTCAGCAGGTCCGGCGCGCCGGGGCCGCAGCCGACGAACAGGACGCGGCCGCCGCTCACTTCACCGGCTGCGTCGCCGCCGGCGGCCGCAGCATGAGCCACAGCGACAGCACCATGAGCACCGGCCCCGGCGTGGCGTGCAGCACGACGGCGGCGACCGGCTGCAGCGGCCCGCCGGCGTCGAGCACGAGCGTGAAGTGGGTGACGGTCTGAAAGAAGCCCGCGAGCGCGCAGAGGCCGAGCGCGGCGAGCAGCCTGATGCTCTCCGGCCTGCCCTGGCGCACTTCTCTGCGGGCGATCAGGGCAGCGGCGATCGCAGCCAGTCCCGGGATCACGTGGTCGACGATCTCGACGGACGACGGCACGTCGAGCCCGAGCCCGATCAGCGGCCCGAGGTAGGGCGGGACGATCGACCACGCCGCTAGCGCCGCGAGCCCGGCGAGCCATCGCTCGAGCAGGTTTGCTGCGGGCGGTCGAGCAGGCTCGGGCTGGCGCGGCACGCCGCGAGCGTAACGGCCGCCGGGACGACTCGCGTGCCGAGAAGTGTCATGCGCGCCCGTGCGCGCGGCTATGGTGCGCGCTCGTGCCGCGCCGCCTGCTCTCGCTCGTCGTGCTCACGCTGGCGCTGGTGCCGGCGGGCGTCGTCGCGGCCCAGACCGCGCCGGAGAGCGGATCGCAGAAGCTTCTGCGGATCTCGATCCCCAGCGACGACGGCAGCCTGACGCCCTACACGTTCGACTCCGGCTACGCGTTCATGTCGCTCGTCTACGACACGCTGACGTGGCGCGACGCCGATGGCATACCCAGGCGGTGGCTGGCGCGCTCGATCCAGCGCGACGCGACCGGCCTGACCGTCGACGTGCAGTTGCGGCGCGGCGTGCGCTGGCATGACGGCCGGCCGCTCACCGCCGCCGACGTCGCCTTCACGTACCGGTTCATCGCCGTGCGCCGCCATCCGAGGTTCACGCCGCAGCTGCGCGACATCGCGGCCGTCGAGGCTACGGGCGAGCTGAGCGTGCGCTTCCGTCTGCGGCGGCGGTCGCTCGGACTCGAGGACCAGCCGTTCGCCGACGTGCCGATCGTGCCGCGGCACCTGTGGCAGGGCCTGTCCGGGGGGCGCAGGGCGCCGCGAGGGCTCGCGATCGGCAGCGGGCCCTATCGGATCGGCTCTTACCAGCCCGGCCGTGGCTATGACTTCGTGGCCAACGAAGAGTACTTCCGCGGCGCGCCGACGGTCGACCGCATCGAGGTGCCGGTCATGCGGCGCGAGGACTCGATCGCTGCGGCGCTCGGCTCCGGTCGCCTCGACGCCGCGCCGCTGACCGTGCCGCCGGGCACGACGCAGCCGCGGATCTCGTTCACGCGCTTCTCCGACGAGATCTCGTACATCGGCACGATGCTGCTGTTCAACACCGCCTCGGCGCCGTTCGATCGCGTCGCAGCCCGGCGCGCCGTCGCGCGCGCGCTCGACCTCGAGCAGATCGCCGGCAGAGCCGGGGGCTCGGCGGGCGCGCCGGTGCCCGCCGACCATGGCATGCTGCATCCCCGCTCGCGCTGGTCGCGGCTGGGCGTCGTGCATCGCTTCGACCGCGCGGCGGCGCAGCGTGCGTTCGCCGAGCAGGGGGTCGGGCCGTTCCGCGTCGTCGCGCCGCGCAACGATCCGGTTCGCCTCGCGGCCGCCCGGCGTGTCGTCAGCGCGCTGGAGCGGGCGGGCGGCGCCGCGCAGGTCGTCGAGCTGCCGCCGGAGCTGTTCGACCGAGCCCTCGGGCG
>DATMJM010000314.1:0-4845 GCA_035553935.1 Solirubrobacteraceae bacterium | reverse complement strand
ACCGGATGCGGCGCGAGGTCGGCCGCGCCCGCGACGCGCGCGGGGCGGCGCACGCGCGCGCCGGAGGCGGCGACGAAGGCGCAGAATCGCGTCGGCCCCTGCCCGATCCGCGGCCCGGCGAGGACCCGCCGCAGGCGCTCGGAGCCGTGCTGGGCGAGGTAGCCGTCCGCGAGCATCTTCACGATCCGCCCGGCGTGCAGGCGCTCCAGGCCGCGCGCGTCGAAGCAGGCCTCGCCCGGGCGCAGCGACTCGACCGCGGCACCGAGGCCCTCCAGCCGCGCGAGCGCGCGCTCCCAGGCCTCGGCGACACCCATCGGGTCGGGCGGCACGAGCGCCAGGCGGGGGCAGCGCGACAGCGCCTCCCCCATCCGCATGCCGGCGTGGATCCCGTACGTCTCGGCGGCCTGCGATACGGCGCCGACGTACAGCTCGCGCCCCGGCTCCGGCGCCAGCGCCGCCGGCTCGCCGAGCAGTCCCGCCCGGCCGCCCGCGGCGACGGCGAGCTCGAATCGCTCGAGCAGGATGCAGACGATCGTCATGCGAACGTATGTTCGCATCTATCACCGCGCCGCGCAAGAACCTTGGCGAGGCAGGGAACCGCTCGTAAGCTGAGCCCGTGACGCGGGCGCACTCGATGTTCGACACGCGGACGAAGGCGCGCTCCCTCGCGTGGCTCTTCTGTGGCGTCGCGCTCGTCTGCCTGCTGACGGTACTGCTGCCCCATGTCGAGGCCGTGCAGGACCGTTCGGTGCTCGCGATCGCGGCGCTCTCGCTGGCGCTCGGCGTGCTCTGCCTGCGCCTCGCCGACCGGCTGTCGGACGCGCTCGTGCACGTCGCGCTCGCCGCCGGGACGCTGGTCCTCAGCCTCCTCATCCACTACACGCACGCGGCGACGCTCTACGCGCTCGTCTACACCTGGCCCGCCCTCTACGCGTTCTACTTCTTCTCGACGCCCGCGGCAATCGCGCACCTCGCGATCATCGGCGCGGCCTACGCCACCGTCCTGCAGATCGACGACACGGCCGACACGACGATCCGCCTCGTGCTCGTCCTGGGCACGCCGCTCGTCCTCGGCCTGCTGATCGCGCGCCTGCTCGGCGCCATGCAGGAGAGCCTCGAGCGCAGCGCACGCCAGGAGCGGGCGCTGCGGTCCAGCGAGCGGCGCACCCGGCTGATCGTCGACAGCGCGCGCGACGGGTTCATCTCGGCCGACGCCCAGGGACGCGTGCTGGACATCAACGCCGCGGCCGAGCGCCTGCTCGGCCGCTCGCGCGCCGATGTCCTGGGGCGCCCGTTCCAGGACCTGGGCATCCCGCGCGAGGCGCAGGCGAAGTTCATCCAGCGCCAGCGCGACCTGTTGAAGGCCGCGCGCGAGGGCGGCACGCGCCACGTCGAGCTGCGGGTCACGATCAACCGGCCCGACGGGACGCGGCTGCGCGGCGAGACGATGATCTGGGTCGTCGAGCGCGACGGCGAGCTCATGTTCAACGCGCGGCTGACGGACATCGGCGATCGCCTGCGCGAGGAGCGAAAGCGCGAGCAGCTCGTGCGCTCGGAGGCGGCGCGGGCGGAGGCCGAGCACGCCGCGCGCACGATCGGGCGCCTGCAGGCGCTCGCCGACGCGGCGCTGACGCTGCGCGACCTCGACCAGCTGCGGACGGAGATCCTCGCCCGCACCCGCGAGGTGCTCGAGGCCGAGGCGGCGGCGCTGCTGCTCGTCGAGGAGGATGGCAGCGTCTCGCTCTTCAGCTCAGACCCGGTCGTGAAGGAGAGCCGGCCGGTCCGCGTCGCCGCCGATGCGGGAATCGCCGGGCGCGTGCTGGCGACACGCCGCCCCGTGCTGGTGAACGAGCCGTCAGCGGCGGAGCTCGCGGACCCGTCGATCATCGACGCCGGGATCACCTCGATGCTCGGCGTTCCGCTCATCGCGCACGAGGAGCTCATCGGCGTCATCGAGGTCGGCGTGCGGGCTCCGCGCAAGCTGGGGGCCGAAGACGTCGACCTGCTGCGGCTCACGGCGGACCGGATCGCGCTGGCGATCGAGCACGTGCGCGCCTACGGTCGCGAGCACCACATCGCCGAGACGCTGCAGCGCAGCCTGCTGCCGCGGGAGATGCCCTCGCTGCCTGGCGTCGAGCTGGCGGCGCGCTATCTGCCGGCCGCATCGGAGGCCGAGGTGGGCGGCGACTGGTACGACGCGATCGGCCTGACCGGCGGGCGCGTGCTGCTCGTCATGGGCGACGTGTCCGGCAAGGGTCTGGCCGCGGCTTCGACCGTAGGGGCGCTGCGCAGCGCGATCCGCGCGTACGCGCTGGAGGGCCACGGGCCGGTACAGATCGTCGAGCGCCTGAACACGTTCGTGCTCGCCGAGCCGCGGCGCGAGCACATGGCGACGCTCGTGCTCGCGGTCTTCGACCCGGTCGACGCGCAGCTGTCGTATGTCAACGCGGGACACCCACCGCCGCTGACGCTGAGCGCGCAGGGAGCCCCGCGCTACCTCGACGGCGCTCGGTCGGTACCGCTCGGAGTGCTGCCGTTTCCGGGCTACGAGGAGGAGACCGTCGTGCTCGAGCCGGGCGGCGCCGTCGTGCTCTACACCGACGGCCTCGTCGAGCGCCGTGCCGAGCACCTCGACCGCGGCCTCGACCGGCTCGCGGCGGCGGCCGCTGACGGTCCGCTGGAAGCCGAGGCGCTGTCCCGTCGCCTGCTGACGGCAGCGCTGCCGACCGGCGCCACGAGCGACGACGTCGCACTGCTCGCGCTCTGCCATGTGCCGCTCGGATCGCGCCTGAGGCTCGAGCTCCCGAGCGAGCCGAGCGCGCTGCGCTCCCTTCGTGCGCTGCTGCGCCGCTGGCTCGCGCAGGCGCAGGCCTCCGACGGCGACGTGCACGCGATCGTCATGGCCTGCAGCGAGGCGTGCACGAATGCGATCGAGCACGCCGGCGCGGCGCCCGACGAGCACATCAGCTTCGAAGCGGTCCTGCGCGACGGCGAGGTCGACGTGACGGTGCGCGATCGCGGCCACTGGCGCGAGGAGCGCCCGCCGAGCGACCAGGGGCGCGGCCTCGAGCTCATCGAAGCCCTCATGGACGACGTGCAGCTCGAGACGACGCCGGAGGGGACCGTCGTTCGCCTGCGGCGGCGCCTGACCGAGCGGATCCGCGCATGAACGTCGACGGCGCGACGATCGACAGCGCTCCCCACGACAACCACGTGATCGTGACGGTGACGGGTGAGATCGACGTCTTCAACGCCGCGCGCCTCATGGGTCTGGTGGAGGCCGCCGTGCCGACCGAGGCGCACGGCGCCGTCCTGGACCTGACGGCCGTGGGCTTCCTGGACTCGACGGCGATCCGCAAGCTGTTCGCGCTGACCGCGCGCCTCAGCGAGCGCCGCCAGCACGTGCACGTCGTGACGCCGGAGGGCAGCACCGTCCTGCGCACGCTGGAGCTCGTCGAATTCGCGCGCGCCGCACCGATGCACGACTCGCTGAAGGAGGCGCTGGAGGCGCTGGGCTGAACGTGCTCTCCAAAGGAACAGCCCGAGCCGGTGCCTCTGTGGCCAGATCGCCGCGACGAGCTCATGTCGGGTCGGCGTCCGGGCGCGTGGCCTAGTCGCGCGCGCCGAGACAGACGATGACCTGCCGGCCGTCGCAGAGCGTGACATCGAGGCCGACCATCGGGACCTCGTTCGGCAGCCTCGGCCGGCGCGATCCGCGGCTGCGCATGCACGCGTCGAGCGCAACCCCGGTCAAGACGACCGAGCTGCTCTCCGCCGACCGCGAGACCTGCACAAGCAGCTTCACCGCCACGCCTACGGCGGGTGGCTGATGTCGCCGCGTGCAGGCAGGCGGTGGTGACATCGACGACTTTTCGTCGGCGAAGATCAACGCCGTCTATCGCTTCGAGGGCGGCTGCAGGCGTGCGGTTGCGGCCACTGGTGCAGTGCCCGCATCGCCGCCTTCGGCGATTCGTACGCGATGCGGGTTGGGAAGCCGTGAGGCCGTCGTGCGGCGCTCCTGCGCCGAGCGGCTGGCCGGGGCGAACGCGCTCCAGGTGAACCAGTGCCCGAACCCGCGTTGCAGCGTTCGCGGGCCGCTCATCGTCAGCTGGCCGGCTGCAATCGCGCGACCGAGCTCGGCCCGTCCCAGGTAGACGCGGTAGAGCGTGGCGGTGTCGACGGTGACCTCGAGGTCGACGTCGAACCCGGGATGCTGCAGGCAGACCGACACCTCGGAGGGCTCGAGGACCATCCAGTAGCGCCGCTTGGGGGCGCGAAAGTCGAACTGAACGACGGTTCTGTTGGGCGGGAGCCGCTGGCGATCGACGTGGCGGGCCATCCAGACGATCAACAGGTCGGGATCGAGTTCCTCGGGCCGCGGGTCGGTGAACGACCAGGTCGCCCCCCACTCGCCGATCGCCTGCACGACCGGCTGCAGATCGCGACCGGCGGGCGTGAGCCGATACTCGAGCGTGCGGCCTCGAGGGCCCGTCCTGCGCTCGACGACCCCAGCCCGCTCGAGCGCACGCATGCGGTCGGTGAGGACCGAGCGCGAGATCCCCGGGAGGCCGCGTTGGAGCTCGTTGAAACCGCTCGCGCCGCCGAGCATCTCGCGCACGATCAAAAGCATCCAGCGGTCGCCGAGGATCTCGGTGGCCTTCGCGACCGGGCAGTACTGCGCGTAGCTGCGCATCGCGCCACGATGCTAACCGCCTATGCATGGTAGGTCCGTAATTCGAACCGGTTGGTTCGAAAGTAGAGCTAGTCGGCGCGGGTCGGCAAGCCTACGTTGCCGGCATGCTCACCAAGACGAGAACGCCGGGAGGACGACCATGAGCGCTGTTC
>DATMJM010000313.1:0-15433 GCA_035553935.1 Solirubrobacteraceae bacterium | reverse complement strand
CCTGGCGCCGCTGGCGTCCGCCGCCTTCTCTCCGGCGGGCGACCTCTCCGTCAGCGAGAACGATCTCGTGCTGACGCTCGATCTTCCCGGGCTGACTTCAGAGGATCTGACGATCGAGGTGCAGGACGCCGAGCTCACGGTACGCGGCGAGCGCAAGCGCCCGCAGGTCAGCGAGGGCACGACGTACATCTACGCCCACCGGCCGTTCGGCGCCTTCGAGCACCGCATCCAGATCCCGCAGGGCGTCGACCCGGATGGCATCACGGCGAGCATGCGTGACGGCGTGCTGGCGCTCATCGTCCCCAAGCCCGAGCCGCTCAAGCCGAAGCGGATCGCGATCGGATCCGACGCCGCAGCCGAGGATCGCCAGCTCGAGGAGGCCGCGGTCTAGACGCGCTACTTCAGCCACGCTTGCGCGCCTGCGCCAGGCACACGCGATGGGGCCGAGGCCCGGTGCTGCCGGCCGACCCCCGCCCTTCAAGCGAAGGGCATCGCCTGTCGCAGGCGCGCGCTGTGGCGGGCGCCCGCTCGCTCAGGCCGCCGCCTGCGGCTCACCCGTGGCGGCCGCGCCGAGCTTGCCGAGCGCGCGGCGCTCGATCTGGCGCACGCGCTCGCCGCTGAGGCCGAGCCGGTCGCCGACGGAGCGCAGCGACAGCTCCTCGCCGTCCAGGCCGTAGCGCGCGCGCAGCACCTCGCGCTCGCGATCGCCGAGGCCGGCCAGCAACGCGTGCAGCTCTGCGATCTCGATCTCGGCCAGCACCCGCTCGTACGCGTCCTCGGCCAGAGGGTCGGAGAGCAGCTCGCCGAAGGTCCCGATGTCCTCGCCGTCGCCGCCGACCGGCTCTTCGAGCGATCGCGGCGCGCGCTCGGTCGCCAGCAGCTCGTCGACCTGCTCGAGCGAAAGCGCCGCCCGTCGCGCGAGCTCCTCGCGAGTGGGCTCGCGGCCGGTCTCCTGCACGGCGTCGCGGTGTGCCTGCTTGATGCGCGCGAGATGGCGCAGCGCGCGGTCGGAGAGGACGACCGGGCGCGTGAGCTCGGCGACGAGCTGCTGCATCGCCTGGCGCACCCACCACGTCGCATAGGCCCAGAAGGGCACGCCGCGGTCGGCCTCGAAGCGCTCGAGCGCGCGCAGGAGGCCGACGATGCCCTCCTGCAGCAGCTCCAGGCGCTGGACGCGGCCGCTGCGATAGGTGCGCGCCGTGCCCGCGATGAGCGGCATGAACGCGTCGATGAGCTTGCCGCGCGCGGCCGCGTCGCCGCGCTTCGCCGCGGCGACGAGCCGGCGCTCGGCGTCCTGCGACAGCGGCGGGCGACGCCCGAGCGCCTCGACGTAGTCGCCGGCGGCGCCGCTGCGGACGGGCTCGTGGCGCCCCAGGTCGCGAGCGAGGTCGCGGTCCAGGCGCTGGCCGCGCGCGATCTCGGCGTGCAGCTCGTCTGCGGCGGATGACGCTGGTCCAGACACGAAAGCAGTATCGAACGAAGCCGGGCCGGTCCAGCCTAGCCGCTGCGCTGCCGTCCGGCGCTAGGCGATCAGGCGCGCGATGCGCCGCACCTCGTCGTCCGCCGCGACGACCCCGTGCACGCGCCGCGCCATCTGCTCCGACAGCGCGACGAAGCGCAGCGCGTACGCATCCGGGCGCTCCTGGCAGATGACGCGCGCGCGCCCCTCGATTCGCAGGTCGCCGTCGCCGAGCTCGAAGCGGAGCGTCTCGTCGAGCGCGAGCGGGCGCTGCGCTACGACCCGCAGACCGTGCGTCCGCAGCTCGACCGCCCGGGCGGCGATCGGCGAGCCGGTCGCGCGCGACAGCCGGCACGGCAGGGAGACCGCGCGCCGGTCGGTCGTCGCGCGCGTCACGACGCGACGGTGAGCCGCTGGTCTGCGCCCGGCATGTCCAGCAGGCGCCGCACCGGGCCGGTGCCGGGCACGACGACGAGCCGGCAGTCCAGGCGCCGCGCCCGGTCGTCGGCTGCCAGCAGCACGCCGAGGCCGCGCGCGCCGAACGCCGCCACCTCCGACAGGTCGACGACCATCGTCTCGGGCTCGGCGGCGAGCCCGTCGCGGATCGCGCCCGCGAGCGCGTCGACGGTTGCGCTGCCCACCTCCCCCGTCACCGACAGCACCTCCGTCGACCCCAGCGACTGCGACCTCACCTCGAGGTTCTCTGGCGCCACCATGAATGCGTCCCCCTTCCATGCTCGCGGGGTCGTCGCGCCAGCGCCCGTGCAGCGGCCCGCGGCCCGCCGGCGACCGGCGTGTCGTCGTGAGCGCAGCGCGTCGGCGCGTGGCACCTGATCCCCTCGTCGTCGTCGGATGCCTACGAGGTGAGCTGACGGGCTCGCGCTGACAGCGCTACGCCGCACTTGCGGCGATTCGCCCCGGAGCCGCACGATGCGGCTCGTTGGTTCCCCCGCTCGCGGACCCGGGGGCCTCGCGACTCGGCGTGTGTAACGACCTCAACGTAGCACGTCGCCCGGGCGGCCCGCGTGGCTCCCGTGTCCCACCCGCGGTCGGCCCCGTCAGTCGCGTCGCACGTCGGCCTCGAGCTCGTCGAGCGCTTCGCGCACGGCCAGGATCCGCTCCTCGACGGTCGGGCCCTCGCCACCGCCGTGCTCGAGCCGCTCGGCGCGATCGCGCGCGTGCTCGATCGCGCGCGCCTCCTCGAGCGAGTTGATCACGACGCCGATCAGGATGTTGAAGACGAGGAACGCCGCGACCAGCGCGTAGCTGACGAAGTACAGGATCGTCCAGTCCGACAGCTCGCGGCCGAGCGCGAGCTGCTCGGGCAGGTTCTCGAGCGTCAAAGCGACGAACAGCGTCAGCATCGCCTCGCCGATCGTCCCGTACTGCTCGGGCTCGCGGTCGCCGAAGATCGTCCAGCCGACCATGCCGTAGATGAACACGATCACGATCCCGAGCACGATCAGCGACATGACGCCCGGGATCGACCGCCCGATCGCGATCGTCAGGACGCGCAGGTCCGGCAGCAGCCGCACGATCCGCAGCACGCGCGCCAGCCGCGCCAGGCGCAGGAGCATCGCGTTCTCCCGTATCCCCGGCGCGAACGACGCCGCGACCACGAGGAAGTCGAAGACGTTCCAGCCGTTGCGGAAGAAGTCCTGCGGCCGCGAGCCGAATCCGATCAGGCGGATCATGATCTCGACGACGAACACGGCGAGGAACACGTCGTTGAGCGCCCGCAGGAGACCGCCCACCTCGCGCTCGACGCGCGGGTAGGTCTCCAGCCCGAGCACGACGGCGTTGGCGAGGATGACCGCGAAGATCGCCAGGTTGAAAGCCGTCGAGTCTGCGACGCGGGCACACGTCCGCACGACGGCCGAACGGCTTTCGAGATGCTCGCGGTCGTCGGTCCCCGGCCTGTGCCTCATGCGCGGCGCAAGACTAGCCGCGGCGGCCCGCGGCTCTCCGGATCGGGGAGCCGCCGGGCCGCAGCCCTACACGGATGCGTACGCCAGGCTCGGCACCTTGTCGGTCGCGAAGCTCTTGCGCATGTAGAAGAACCAGGTCATCCCGGCGAACACGACGTAGGCGGCGAGGAACACCCACAGCGCGGGGATCGACCAGTCCGCCTGCGCCTGCGCGACCGCGACCTTCTCGGTCGGCGTCTCGGCCGCCTTCACCGCGGCGGACACGCCGAGCGACGCCTGCCGGAAGGCGACCTGGATCAGGAAGCCGCCGAAGGCTCCGATCGCGCCGGCGATCCCGATCACGGCGGCGGCGCGGCGCTTGAACTCGAGTGCGGTCGTCCTCGGATCGAGGCCCTTCTCCTCGGCCTCCCGCGCGCCGAGCGCGCTGAAGATGCTCGGGATCATCCGGTACGTCGAGCCGTTGCCCATCCCGGCGAGCAGGAAGATCGCCATGAAGGACCCGAAGAAGATCGGGAAGCTGTGCTGCTGGACGCCGAAGATCGCCGTGAGCGTGAAGACGGCCTCGCCGAGGAAGACCACGAGCGTGACCCGCGCGCCGCCGAGCCGGTCGGAGATCCAGCCGCCGAGCGGGCGCGACACCGAGCCGATCAGCGCCCCGACGAAGCCCAGGCCGGCGAGGTACGTCGCGATGAACGGACGGGCGGCCAGGAACTCCGGGAACGTGTTCTTGATGACGAGCGGCAGCGCGAACGCGTAGCCGATGAACGAGCCGAACGTCCCGATGTACAGCAGCGACATGATCCAGGTCTGGCTGTTGGACAGCGCGGCGGCGTAGGACCGCTTGTCGGTCCTGGCATCGGTGATGCTGTCCATCCAGCGCCAGGCGAGGATCGCGGCGAGCACGATGAACGGCAGCCACATGAGGCCGGCATAGGCGAGGTTGACCTCGTGCACCGGCAGCTTCACCGCCGCGGCCGGCACGCCGACGATGATCGCGAGCGGCACGAGCAGCTGCGCGACCGCGACGCCGAGGTTGCCGCCGGCGGCGTTCAGCCCGAGAGCCGCGCCCTTGTGCCTCTCCGGATAGAAGAACGAGATGTTCGCCATCGAGGACGAGAAGTTCCCGCCGCCGAAGCCGGCCGACGCGGCGCACAGCGCGAGCACCCACATCTGCGTCGCGTGGCTGTGCTCCAGCAGCCAGCCGCTGGGCACGAGGAACGCCAGCAGCGTCACCGGGATGAGCAGCAGCGACGCGCTGATGGCCGTCCACGCGCGGCCGCCGAAGCGCGGCACGGCGAACGTGTACGGGATTCGCAGCGTCGAGCCGACCAGGTTGGGCAGCGCGATGAGCAGGAACTGCTCGGACAGCGACAGCTCGAAGCCGGCGTTGGCGAGGTTGATGACGACGATCGTCCACAGCACCCAGATCGAGAAGCCGAGGTGCTCGGCGAAGATCGACAGCGCGAGGTTCTTGCGCGCGATCCGCTTGCCGGCGGTCTCCCAGAACGCCTCGTCGTCCGGTTCCCAACGATCAAGCCAGCGTCCGCGGCGGCTGTAGGCGATCGCCGCGGCCGCGGTCGGGGCCGGTGTGGGCGGACTTTCGACCGCAGTGCTCATGGAAGTCCTCTCGTGCTCGCAGCAGCTCGTACGAGAGGCACCCCACCAGCGCGCGGTTTCGTCGCGGTGAGCGAACTGTGTCGACTGGGTGAACCGCGCGTTGCGGTCGTGCTCTCAGCGGCGCACCGCGCGCAGCAGGACGTCGCCCGATCGCGCCGCGGCGTTGCGCCCGTCGGCGGCGAACCTCACGCGCAGGCGGTGCAGTGCGGGCCGGCGCAGGCGCACGCGCGCCGCGAACCGCCCGTGCCGAACCTTCACCGTCACGCGCACGACCGCGTGCAGGCGCCCGCGCGCGCCCCGGCGCGCGATCTCGAGCGTCACGCGCGCGCGCCGCGGCCGCACGGTGCCGCGCACGGTGAACCGCCGCCCGGCGCTCACCCGCCGCGGCGCGCGAACGCGCAGCGCCGGCGCGACCCGCACCGCGACGGGCGGCGAGCTGATGAGCGTGCCGTCGGGCAGCGCCGCCACGGCCCGCAACGAGCGCGAGTACTGCGTCGGGGCCGCGGCCGACCACGTACCGTCGGCGGCGGTCGTCGTGCGGGCGAGCGTCGCGAAGCCGCGGCCGGTTGCCGCCTGGACGGTGATCGGCGCGCCGGCGAGCGGCGCGCCGCCGAGCATCGTCGCGCGGCCGCTGACGCGCGCGGGCTCAGGGAACTCGAGGTTGCGGTCGGCGGCCTCGAGGCTGACGGCGGCGGCCGGCGGCGCGAACACGTACTGCGGCGCGAGCGCCGCCGCGTGCGCGCGGATCTGCGGCAGCTGGGCGAAGAGCGCATCCCCCGGGCAGGAGGTCGCGTCGGCGTCGCGGTGCGCGGCGATCCGCTCGAACGTGACGAGGCGCCCGGCCGCGTAGCGGTTGGACGGACCGCCGGCCGAGGTGACCGTCACCTGGCCCGTCGCGGGCGCGCCGTGCAGCGACAGCTTCCAGGCCAGCAGCTCGGCGGTCGCCGCCAGACCGGCCTGCGTCTGCGGCTCGCCGGAGAACGTGCCGATGTTGGCGACGCCGGTCGAGACGCCGTTGTAGCCCTGCGCCTGCGCGCCGATCACCGGCTGGTCGACGCCGCCCGCGCGTCCTTCGAAGATCTGCCCGTAGCGGTCGACGAGGAAGTTGTAGCCGACGTCGAGCCAGCCGTTCTCGTTGCGGTGGTAGCGGCAGATCGACAGCACGATCGCCGCGCTGTCCTGCGGCCGGTAGCCGTTGGCGTTGACGGTGTGGTGCACGTAGCCGAGCTGCACCTCGCCATAGGACGGCGCCGCGCGCGGCCGGCACTGATCGGCGCCCCAGGCGGCGCGCGGGATGATCGCCGGCGCGCCGCGGCCGCCCTGCGCGCGGGCGGCGGATCCGGCGACCGCGGCCAGCGCGCCGTGCGCGGCGCGCCGCAGCGGTGTCGCCAGGCGATCGGCGGCGGTCGCGCTGCCGGTCGCGTTGACGAAGCGCGCGCGCAGCGCGCGCGGCCGGCCGGCGATGCGCAGCTGGTAGGCCTCCGCGCCGCCCGCCCAGACGGGCTCGGCGCCGGCGCCACCGGCGTGGTCTGCCGCCATCCGCGTCCAGCGGCTCCAGCGCCCGTCGGCCCCGCGCACGCGGATCGCGGCATCGAGTTCGCCGGAGGTCGCGCGCCAGCGCAGGCCGACGAGGTCGAAGCGCTTGGGCGACCGCACGATCGGCGAGCTCCAGGCGCGACCGCCCGCGGGACGCCAGCGGCTCGTGTCCAGCGCCTGCTCGAACTCCACGGCGCGCGGCACGAACGGGCGCGGCGAGAGCGCCGGCGCCGCAAGCCAGACGAGCAGGCCGGCGGCCACGAGCAGGACGGCAAGGCGGCGCATCGCAGTCAGAACACGCCGACGGCCGCCGGGGTGCGGCGCTGCAACGCGCGTTGCGCCGGCCTACGGGACCGACTCGGGGCCCTTGTCGACGAGCTCCTCGCGGAACACCCGCAGCGCCTCGATCGACTTGGGCGTGAACTCGCGGCAGGCCATGTAGTGGCGCCACGCGACGGCGGCGACCTCGAACGGCATCTTCGTGTTGTTGCGCATGAGGACGCTGTGGTAGGCGCCGCCGCTGTCCTTGACGTCCTCGTTGAACAGCGCCTCGAGCTGCGTGACGACCGCGCGGTCGACGCCCGGGCGATACATGAAGATCACGCGGCCGTGCTCGAGCGTGTGGACCCAGTTCACGATCTCGGGCTCGTTGCCGGCCACGTACAGGCCGTCGGGCGCAGGCTCGGGGCTGTGCGCGCCCGAGGTCGGCGGGTTGGTCTTGAAGTCCGCTTCCGTCAGCGGCTCGGTCACGTGGTCCTGTCCCTCGTCCGGGAAGGCGCGGTAGACGCAGCCCGAGCTCTGGGCGACGTCCTTGAGCCTGCCGGCGTCGACGTCGGCGCCGCCGTCGTCGTCGGCGCCGCCGCCGCCGCCGGACACCGCGACCGCGACGCCGGCGATGATCGCGCATGCGACGATGACCCCGCCGATGAGCTGCAGCAGGCGCGACCGCTTGGCCTTTGCGGCCGCCGCGCGCTCGCGCTCCTCGCGCTCCCTGCGGCGCTGCTCCTTCTCTTCCTGACGGCTCGACATCGCCGCAGAGCCTAACCCAGCGGGACGGCGGCGCGCGTCAGGACGCCGCCGGCGCGCGCCGCCGCGGCGCGGTGCGTCCCGCGGGCCTCCAGCACTCGTCGAGGAAGGCCGCGATCTGCGCCGTCAGCCGGTCGGGGGTGAGGCGCAGCTCGACGAACGAGTGCGCCTCGAGCAGGCGCGCGTTGGGCAGCTCATCGGCGAGCGCGCCGGCATCGCTCAGCGGGTGGACGGGATCGCGGCGATGGCCGACGACGAGCGTCGGCGCGAGCATCTCCCGCCGCTGCGCCGGGCTCGGCGCGACGCGGCCGAAGAACAGCCCCCGCAGGACCGCGCCGCTCGGGCCAGGGTCCTGGCGCACGGTGTCGAGCGCGATGTCGGCCCAGAATGGAAGCGCCCGCCGCGGCACCGCCCGCGCCACGAGCGATGCGGCCCGCGCCACGGGCTGGGCGAACGTCAGGCCGATCATGAGCGGACCGAACGCGATCAGGCACGCGATCAGCGCCTGGTCGAGGACGGGCATCTCGATGACCATCCCGCGCACGCGCGCGGGCGCGAGGTGGCAGACCTCGAGCGCGGTGTTGGCCCCGAGCGAGGTGCCGAAGATGACCGCCTCGTCGATCGCGAGGTGGTCGAGCAGCGCGATGACCTGCTCGCCGAAGCTCTGCGTGGAGTAGCGCGCCGGCTCCGCCGGCCGGTCGGAGCGGCCGTGGCCGAGCAGGTCGATCGTGACCACGTGGTTGCCGCGCTGCTCGAGCTCGCGCGCGAGCCGCTCGTGCATGCGCTGGGAGAGCAGCAGGCCGTGGATGAGCACGACGGTGCGCCCGCCCGAGCCGTACTCGGTATAGGCAATCGTGAGATCTGCGTGACGGAAGCTCGCGATCGCGCGAGGATAACCCTCCAACCTCGACCGGCCGCGCCGGTTGGAAAGGGTGTGTCACGTTGTCAGCGGTGCCTGCCGATACAACAGCCGTGGAAGCAATCGTCGCCCCTGCGCCGAGATCACGCCTGGCTCTACCGCGGCGCTCGCTGCGCAAGGCAGGCGACGATCGGCTCGTCGCGCAGATCCGCGGCGGTGACGGCCCCGCCGCACGCACCGCCTTCGAGGTCCTCTACGACCGCCATCACCGCGGCGTGCTGGCCTTCTGCCGGCACATGCTCGGGTCGCTGGAGGAGGCCGAGGACGCGGTCCAGCACACCTTCAGCTCCGCGTACCGCGCGCTCCTGGCCGACGATCGCGCGATCGCGCTGCGCGCCTGGCTGTACGCCATCGCCCGCAACCGCTGCCTGTCGATGCTCGCCGCACGGCGCGAGCAGGTCGCGCTCGACGACGTCGAGGCGGTCCTGCCCTCGACGGCCGGGCTCGCCCAGGAGGTCGAGCAGCGCGACGACCTGCGTGCGCTGCTGGCCGACATGCAGCGGCTGCCGGTCGACCAGCGCGCGGCGCTCGTCCTCGCCGAGCTCGAGGCGCACAGCCACAAGGAGATCGCGGACATCCTCGGCGTGCCTGCGTCGAAGGTCAAGGCGCTCGTCTTCCAGGCGCGGGAGGCGCTCATGATCCGCCGCCAGGCCCGCGACAGCGACTGCACCGAGATCCGCGAGCAGCTCTCCGTGCTGCGCGGCGGGGCGCTGCGCCGGCGCGAGCTGCGCCGCCACGTCGAAGGCTGCGAGGGCTGCCGGATGTTCGAGGCCGAGGTGCGCCGCCAGCGCGCCGGCATGGCCGTGCTGCTGCCGGTTGCGCCGACGATCGCGCTCAAGCACGGCACGATGGCGTCGGCGTTCGCCGCGGGCGGCACGTCTGCCGCGGGCGCCGGCACGATCGCGAGCGGCGGCGCCGTCGCGGGGACGCTGGCGCTCGGCGCGAAGGCGATCGCCGCCAAGGCCCTCACCGCGGTCGCGGTCGCGGGGGCCGCCGGCGGCGGCGGCTACGTCGCTGCCGACGCGATCCGTGATTCGCGCGAGAGCCCTGCGCCGGGCCGCTCGCAGCCCGCCGCTCCGAAGTCGCCGCCCGCCACGGTCTCACCGGTCGTCGTGCCGGCCGAGCCCGGCCGCAAGGCGCGCGGCGCCGCCGTGTCCGGGAAGGCGACGTCGACGAGCAACGCCGCGGGGGGCGTGACGGGCGCCGAGCGCGCGACCGACCGCTCCGGCGGCAGGTCGGGCGGCACCGCGTCCGACGGGCGCTCCGCCGCAGCGCGCGAACGCGCCGCGGAGCGCAAGGCCGCCGCGGAGCGCAAGCGCACCGCCGCACGTGCGGCGGCGAGGGCCAGGTCCGAGCGTGCCGCCGCACGGCCGCCCGCCGTGCGCAAGGCCGCGGCCGAGCGCCGCGCAGCCGAGGCGGCGCAGCGCGCCAAGGAGAAGGCGCCCGCAGCGACGGCGCCGGCGACGCGAGCACCGGCGGTCACGCCCGTGACGCCGGCCGTGCCCGAGGTCTCCCGGCGCCCGCTGGCGCCCGACACGCCCTGACGGCACCGGCCCACTGCAGTTCTCGCGGCCGCGCCCGCGCTCGTGACGGCGGCCCTCGCTAGCCTCGCTGACCACATGGCTCGCGCTCACCGCCCGCTCGACGGCCGCGTCGTCGCGATCACCGGCGCCGGCCGCGGCATCGGCCGCGCGACCGCGCAGGCCTGCCTGCGCGCGAACATGAAGGTCGCGATCGGCGACCTGGATCTCGCCGCCGCCCGCCAGACCGCCGCCGAGCTCGGCGGCGGCGCGATCGCGGTGGAGCTCAACGTCTGCGAGCGCGCGTCCGTCGGACGCTTCGCCGACGCGACAGAGGAGCAGCTCGGGCCGATCGACGTCTTCGTCAACAACGCGGGCATCATGCCGCTGTCGAGCTTTGCCGAGGAGGAGGACGCCGTCGCGCGGCGGCAGGTGGAGATCAACGTCCACGGCGTGCTGCACGGGATGAAGGAGGCGCTTGCACGGATGCTGCCCCGCGGCCGCGGCCACATCGTGAACATCGCCTCGACCGCCGGCAGGGTCGGCTTCCCGGGCGGCGCGACGTACTCTGGCACGAAGCACTTCGTCGTCGGCGTCAGCGAGGCGGTTCGCGCGGAGGTGCGCGGCGCGGGCATCGACATCACGTGCGTCATGCCCGGGGTCGTGAACACCGAGCTCGGCGCGGGCCTGCCCGAGGCGCGCTTCATCGGCCACATCGACCCGCCGATGGTCGCCGACGCGATCGTCGCGGCGCTTCGAGCGCCGCGCTTCGAGGTCTACGTCCCGCGCAGGATCGGTCCGCTCGTCAAGGCCGGCGCCGCCGTGCCGACCGGCGTGCGCGACGCCTTCGCCCGCCTGCTCGCGCTCGACCGCGTGCTCGGCCGGCCCGACGCGGAGGCCCGCCGCGCCTACGAGCTGCGCGCCGCGCGCTCCGCGGGCGACGCCGAGCCGGGCGATCGCGCTTGAGCCTCTACGACCGGCTCTTCGCGCGCGTCTACGACCGCTCGATGGCGGGCAGCGAGGAGGCCGGCCCGACGGAGAAGCGCGTCGCGCTGCTCGCGGCGGCGACGGGACGCGTCCTCGAGCTCGGTGCGGGCACCGGGTTGAACGTCGTCCACTATCCGCCCGCCGTGCGCGAGCTCGTGCTGACCGAGCCCGACGAGCCGATGCTGCGCCGCCTGGCCCCGCGGGTCGCGGCAAGCCGGCCGCGCGCGAGCACGATCTGCGCGCCTGCCGAGCAACTGCCGTTCGAGGCCGGTAGCTTCGACACCGTCGTCAGCACGCTGACGCCGATCTGGAGGCGGATCGGCCGCGGCTGCCATCCCAACCGCGCGACGGCTGCGGCGATCGAGGCCGCCGGCCTGGAGCTCGACGATCTTCAGCGCGGCCGCTTCCCGCAGGCGCCGCGCTTCGTCGAGCCGCTTGCGATGGGCGCGGCCGTCAAGCCGGGCTGACGTCACGCCGCGCAACTCGACACATGTTCTCGACTGTACGCGGGCAACTTGTCCGAAGGCACCCCCTTCGGCACACGGTTTCAGGCCTCGCCGGGCTTCCCGCGCGCGGCGCCGTGCGACCAAGCCGCAGCGCGGGCGGCTGATGTTGATACTTCACGCATGACTTCCGAGACCGACCAGCTCTGCATCGACGCGATCCGTGCGCTCTCGATGGATGCCATCCAGAAGGCGAACTCGGGCCACCCGGGTCTCCCGATGGCGATGGCGCCCGCCGCCTTCGTGCTGTATCGCAACATCATGCGCCACGACCCGGCCGACCCGACGTGGCCCGATCGCGACCGCTTCATCCTCAGCGCCGGCCACGGGTCGATGCTCCTGTACTCGATCCTGCACCTCACGGGCTACGACCTGCCGATGGACGAGATCAAGAACTTCCGCCAGTGGGGCTCGCTGACGCCCGGTCATCCCGAGCGCGACCGCGTCCACGTGACGCCGGGCGTCGAGGTCACGACCGGTCCGCTCGGCCAGGGCTTCGCCAACGGCGTGGGCATGGCGATCGCCGAGAAGTTCCTGCGCGAGCACTACGGCACGGAGGTCCAGGACCACTTCGTCTACGCGATCGTCTCCGACGGCGACCTCATGGAGGGCATCGCCGCCGAGGCCGCTTCGCTCGCCGGCCAGCTCGCCCTCGGCAAGCTCGTCTACATCTACGACGACAACGACATCTCGCTCGACGGGCCCACGTCGCTGAGCTTCGACCGCGAGGACGTCGACAAGCGCTTCGAGGCCTATGGCTGGCACGTGCTCGACGTCCGCGACGCCAACGACACCGTCGCGATCGAGGCGGCGATCCGCAACGGCCAGAAGATCACCGACCAGCCGACGCTCATCCGCATCAAGTCGATCATCGGCTATCCCTCGCCCAACAAGGCGGGCACGAGCAAGGTGCACGGCGCCGCGCTCGGCGAGGACGAGGTCGCGGCGACGAAGAAGGTCATGGGCTGGGACCCCGACAAGCACTTCTTCGTCCCGGACGAGGTCTACGAGGCCTGCTCCATGAAGGAGGCGGGCGCCAGGGCGCACGCCGAGTGGCAGGAGCGGCTCGACGCGTGGAAGGGCGCCAACGCCGGGCTGGCCGAGGAGTGGGAGCTCGCCTGGCAGGGCAGGCCGCTGCCGAGCCTCGTGGAGTCGCTGCCGACGGACTGGGACAAGGACAAGATCGCCACGCGCGGTGCGGGCGCGAAGGTCATGGCCGCGTTCGAGACGTCCGTGCCGACGATGGTCGGCGGCGCCGCAGACCTGTCGGAGTCCACGAAGACCGAGTTTCCCGAGTCCGGCCGCTTCACCGCCGAGGCCGCGGGGCGCAACGTGTTCTTCGGCGTGCGCGAGCACGGCATGGGGGGGGCGGTCAACGGGATGGCGGCCCATGGCGGCATCGTGCGTCCCTACGGCTCGACGTTCCTGCAGTTCGCCGACTACATGCGCGGCGCGATCCGCCTGTCGGCGCTCACCGGACTGCCGACGGCATGGGTCTTCACGCACGACTCGGTCGGCCTCGGCGAGGACGGGCCGACGCACCAGCCCGTCGAGCACTTCGCGGCGCTGCGCGCGATCCCCGGCCTCGTCGTGCTGCGTCCGGCCGACGCGACGGAGACCGCAGAGAGCTGGCGCATCATCCTCGAGGACCTCGAGGGCCCCGCCGCGCTGATCCTGTCGCGCCAGGACCTGCCGATCCTCGACCGCTCGCAGTACGCGCCGGCCGCCGGCGTCGCCAAGGGCGCGTACGTGCTGGCCGACGCCGACGACGCGCAGGTCACGATCATCGCCACCGGAAGCGAGGTCGCGACGGCGCTCGCCGCGCGTGACCAGCTCGACGTTCCCGCGCGCGTCGTCTCCATGCCGTCATGGGAGCTCTTCGAGCAGCAGGACGACGACTACAGGGAGTCCGTCCTGCCCGTCGACCTGCCGACCGTGTCGGTCGAGGCCGGCGTGCGGATGGGCTGGGAACGCTACGCCGACGCGATCGTCTCGATCGACCGCTTCGGCGCCTCCGCACCGGGTGCGATGGCCCTCGAGAAGCTCGGCATGACACCCGACAACGTCGTCGCGCACGTCCAAGAGCTGCTGGCCGCGAAGGTCTCGTGAGGGCGGCCGGCGCTCGCGCCGGTCACGGCTCGACCACCGCCGCGAGCCGTCGCGCATCCTCCGAGACCGTGACGTGGATGGCGGTCGGCTCGCGCACCCACGCGATGAGGTTGTGCGACTGCAGGCGCGTGAGCATGAACTCGAACGCGCGCGCCTGCGATCGCGACCGGTACGTGCGCATGATGTCGAAGGCCCACCCCGTCGTGTGCAGCGAGTAGTTCGGCGTCGCCTGGCGGTTGCGGGCGATCAGCAGCCGCTGGTAGCGCTTGTCGCGCACGGTGCTCGTGACGATCAGCGGCTCGGCGCCGGAGATCGACTTCACGCCCGCGCCGAGGTAGGAGAGCAGCGCCAGCGCCGTCGGGCGCAGCCCGCGGTAGGTCGTGCGGCTGCGCTTCAGGCGGCCGGCGAGCTCGCCCATGCCCGGGTCGATCGCGAGGCCGTAGCGCGCGAGCGCCGCGCGCTCGAGCGGCACGATCCGCTTGTCGTCGTAGGCCTCGCGCAGCTCTGACGGGGTCGCGAACGGCTCTGACTCCTCCTCCGGGTGCAGCAGCTCCTCCGCAGAGTTCTTCGCGGTCTGCAGCGCCGCGATGCGGTCGAGCTGCGCGGGATCGGAGCGGTACAGGCGCATGATCTCGCGCGCCGCCTCGACGCGCCAGAGGTAGGTCGACGAGTCGTCGCCGAGCGCCGCGAGCTTGCGGTAGGCCGCGGCGTTCTCCAGCGGCGTGGAGTCGAAGTACAGCCGCGCGTAGGAGACGTCGTCCTCGCCGTAGGCGCGCAGCGCGTCCTGCAGGTTGCCGACGCCCATGTGGTAGCTGACGACGGCCAGGTCCGCGCGGCCGAGCTCGTCCTGCGCGAACTTCAGGTACCGCACGGTGCCGGCGAGCGCCTTGGGAGGGTCGAAGCGCTCGTCGATGCGCCGGCGGCGCTCGCGCAGCCGGGCGACGAGCGCGCTGTCGCCGCGCCGCGCCGCCCGGCGCAGGGAGCGCCCGATCCGCCGCGCGCCGGCCGGGTCGACGTTCATGCCGAGCAGGTTGCGGCCGGTCTCCGCGAGGATCTGCGTGAGCCCGACGGCGCCCTCGAGCCGGGGGTCGGCGACAGCGTCCGGCCGGCCGGCGCTTTCGAGCAGCACGATCGCCTCGAGCATGTCGGGCTCGACGCCCCCGGCCTCCGCGGCGGCCTCGACCAGCGCGCGGTAGCGCGCCGTGAGCGCGGCGCTCGCGCGCGCGCCTCCGGGCGACTTGGCGTAGAGGACGTGCGCGTGGCCGCGCGCCGCCGCGGCCGCGAACTCGGCCTCGCGGGCCGGCGTGTAGGCGAGCGGGTCGTTGTCGGCGCCGGTGCCCGGCACGAGCCGCGGGCGACTCGTCTCACCCGGGAACAGCACCACCACGGCGACGACCGCCAGCACGGCCACGGCGAGGAGCGCGAGCGCGCGGCGAAGCAGGGATGCCATCCGCGCGTAGGCTCGCAAATCACGGCGCGGCGGGGCGCGCCGGCGCGTGGTTCTCCGCAACGCCAAGCCGTGCGCACCCCCGCTGCGCCCGGCGCGCCACAGCCGGATGCTCGATCCATGGATCCGACGACTGCGGGCCGCCTGCGCAGTTGCCGCTTCCTGTCGCCGCAAACGTCGCCGCTTCAGTGCCGCCCCCGTGCAGCTCGAGCTCGCCGCGCTCGCCGAGCAGATCACGGCGAGGCGTCGTGCTGGCGGTCGTCGCCGTGGTGGTGCTGTTCCCGGGTGAGACGAGTCGCCCGCGGCTCGTGCCGGGCACCGGCGCCGACAACGACCCGCTCGCCTACACGCCGGCCCGCGAGGCCGAGTTCGCGGCCGCGGC
>DATMJM010000312.1:0-3404 GCA_035553935.1 Solirubrobacteraceae bacterium | reverse complement strand
GTCCTGGCCCACCCGGAACGCGCCCGACTGCCAGAGCATCGCGTCGACGAGCGTCGTCTTGCCGTGGTCGACGTGGGCGACGATCGCGACGTTGCGCAGGTCCTTTCTGACGACGGGCATGGCGCACGAGGGTAGTGACCCGCTAACGTCCCACCTGGAAAGGCCGGATCATGGGGTCCGGCGAAGCAGTGCCAGCGCCCGTGAAGTTTGCCTGAACAGCATCCTCGGGGTATGCAGCACAACACCGAGGAGAATCGGAATGCCTACCGGCACCGTGAAGTGGTTCAGCGACGACAAGGGCTTTGGCTTCATCAGCCCTGACGACGGTCAGAAGGACCTCTTCGTCCATCACAGCGGCATCATCGGCGACGGCTACCGCTCGCTCGCCGAGGGCGCCAAGGTCAGCTATGACGCTGAGGCGGGCGACAAGGGCCCGAAGGCGGTCAACGTCCAGCCGCTCTAGCTGCTGGACGTGGCCATCTGAGCCACGTTGGGGCGGCCGCGCGAGCGGCCGCCCTTTCTTTGCCCGCGGCCGTACGCGACGAGGGAGGACGAGCAGGTGCGCGGCGAGGATGAGCCGGTCGTGGTGTGGTCGCTCGCATGAAAGCGGCGCTGCGGCGCCCGAGCACGTGGATGTCGCGGCGCGAGGCGCTGGCGCTCAGCGTGCTGACGGCCGCGGCGATGGCCGGGTTCCTCGCGTTTCCGACCTATCCCAACTACGACTCGCTGTACTCGCTGCTGTGGGCGCGGGAGATCCTCGACGGCGCGCTGCCGTCCTTCGACGCCTACCGCGCGCCGACGCAGCACCCCCTCTGGGTCGCGCTGTGCCTGCCGCTCGCCGCGCTCGGCGAGGGCGGCGACCGGGTGCTGCTGGCGCTGTGCGTGCTGTCGTTCGTGGCGCTCGTCGCCGGGATGTACGCGCTCGGCAAGCACGCCTTCGGCGCGGTCGTCGGGGTGGTGGCGGCGCTGCTGCTGGCAAGCCGGCTGGACTTCCCGTTCCTCGCCGCGCGCGGCTACATCGACATCCCGTACATGGCGCTCGTGCTGTGGGCCGCCGCGCTCGAGGTCGCCCGGCCGCGCCGCGGCGGCGCGGTCTGGGTGCTGCTGACGCTGGCGGGTCTCATGCGCCCGGAGGCCTGGGTGCTGACCGGCGCCTATGCGCTGTGGATGGTCTGGGGCCGCCCGCTGCCGCAGTGGGTGCGGGCCGCCGCGATCGTGGCGATCGCGCCGGTGACATGGGCGCTGTCGGACCTGATCGTCACGGGCGACCCGATGTACTCGCTGAACTACACGACGGAGTCGGCCGCGCAGCTCGGGCGCCGTCAGACGCTCGACGAGCTGCCGGAGGTCACGCTGCGCTACCTCGGCGAGCTCGTCAAGCCGCCGGTGCTGCTGCTCGGCATCGCCGGGATCGTGCTGGCGTGGCGGATGGCGCGCGCGAGGGTGCTCGTCCCGGCGACGCTGCTCGTCTGGGGCGTCGGGATGTTCCTGCTCGTCTCGCTGCGCGGGTTCTCGGTCATCAGCCGCTACCTGGCGATCGCGGCGGTGGCGCTCATGCTGTTCGCGGCGTTCGCCGCGGCGGGGTTCGAGCGCCTGCCGGCAGCGCACCGGCTGCGCCGGCCGTGGATGGTGGGAGCGCTCGCGGTGATCCTCGCCGGCGCGGTCTACACGCTGCTGAACTTCAGCCCGAGCTACGTCGAGCGCGAGCTCGCGCTGCGCGAGTCCGTCCGCGCGGACCTCTCGCGCGTGCTGTCCGCGCCGCCCGTGCGGGCGGCGCGCGCCTGCGGTCCGGTTGCCGTCCCCAACCACAAGCTCGTGCCCGACATGCGCTGGGTCGCCGACGCGCGCGCCGACGGGGTCGTCGCCCGCACCGAGCGCACGCCGGCGCGCGGCGTCGTGATCGTCGTCACCGGCGGCACGCGCTTTCTCAAGCACCCGGCCTACGGGCCGTTCGACCAGTCCGAGGACTCTCCGCGGATCCAGGTCCCGCCGGAGGGCTTCACGCGGGCGGTCGTCGGGCGGCGGTTCACGGCGTACGTGCGGTGCTGAGGGGCTGCGCTCGCCGCGCGCTACCGCGTCTCGACCACCTCGACCGGCGCAACCGCCGCGCGCGGGCGCCGTGCCCAGCGGCGCGCCGGCCGCTCGATCGCGATCCACGACAGCCAGCCCGCCAGCAGCGAGGCCGGCACGGCGAACGCCGCCAGCGCGACGAACGCTGCACGCGAGCCGTCGTGGTCGAAGTCCAGCGTCGTGCGGGCGAGCAGCAGCAGGGGATAGTGGGCGAGGAACACGCCGTAGCTGACCGTCCCCAGCCAGCGCGCGGGCGCCGCCTCGAGCACCCGCCGCAGCGCGACCGGCGCCCAGGCCATGCCGAGCACCGCCCCCGCGAACGCAAACGGCAGCAGCGCCATGAGCAGCGCGTCGCCGCGAACCGTGTCGCGCACGTCGCCTGCGTCGGCGCCCCCGGCGGCGGCCAGCGCCGCCAGCGCCACGACCGAGCACGCGGCCGCGGCAGCGCCGGCGACCCACGCCGGCACCGGGGGCGCGCGAACGTACAGCAGGGCCGCCGCCATCCCGGCCGCGAAGTCCGTCAGATGCAGCGGAAACGAAGACAGCAGCACGCTCTTGCCCGGCGCGCCAGCGACGTCTCCGAGCGCCACGCGTCCCGCCACCCCCACGGCGACGGCGAGCGCGACCGCCGTCCACGGCCGGCGCCAGAACCAGCCCGCCACGAACGGCAGCACGAGGTAGAAGAGCGCCTCGAGCGACAGCGTCCAGACGACCGGGTCGACGCCGAACCCGAGCGCGCCGTCGTAGCCGACCAGCAGACGCGCCTCCTGCTGCGCGAACAGCGCGTGCGCGAGGACCGACTCCGTCGTGACGCGGCGCCCCATCTCGCCCGTCGTCAGCAGCGGCCACGCGAGCAGGCATAGCGCCAGCACGGCGTAGTACGCGGGTACGACGCGCGCGATCCGCCGCCGCGCGTACGGCGCGATCGGACCGAACGAGCCGCCGCGCCGCGCCACGGGCAGGAACAGCACGAAGCCGCTCAGCACGAAGAACAGCGTGACCGCCACGAAGCCCGCCGACAGCACGTCGCGCACCGCCCCGCCGCCGAGCGCCGGCTGGCCCGACAGCAGCCAGCAGTGGTACAGCGCGATCCCCAGCGCCGCGATGCCCCGGAAGCCGTCGATCACCGCGACGTGTCGCGGGTGCGGTTTCGTCACCCCCGCAACGTATGCGCCTACGCGCCGGCGAGCTTCGTCGCCTGGCGCTCCTCGCTGATCCGCACGACGTCCCACGCCAGCCCGACGCGCTCCAGGGCGGAGATGACGATCGCGCTCGGGTCGAGCATGCGCTCGTACCAGCGCATGCCGTGCGCCGCGGACGTCGGGAACGCGTGG
>DATMJM010000311.1:0-5702 GCA_035553935.1 Solirubrobacteraceae bacterium | reverse complement strand
TCACGGCCGAGGAGCACGGCGTCGACCAGAAGGTCCTCCAGGGCACCACCCAGAACGACATCATCAAGGAGTTCCTCGCGCGTGGGACGTACGCCTTCCCGCCCGGCCCCTCGATGCGGCTGACGGCCGACATGATCGCCTACACGGTCACCGAGGTCCCGCGCTGGAATCCCATCAACATCTGCTCCTACCACCTCCAGGAGGCCGGCGCCACGCCCGTCCAGGAGATCGCCTACGCGCTCTCCAACGCGATCGCCGTGCTCGACGCCGTGCGCGAGCGCGTCGACGAGGAGCTCATGGGCAAGGTCTTCTCGCGGATCTCGTTCTTCGTCAACGCAGGTGTGCGCTTCGTCGAGGAGCACGCGAAGCTGCGCGCGATGTCGCAGCTGTGGGAGCAGATCGGCCGCGAGCGCTACGGCGTGGAGGATCCCAAGCAGCTGCGCTTCCGCTACGGCGTGCAGGTCAACTCGCTCGGCCTGACGGAGTCCCAGCCGGAGAACAACGTCCAGCGGATCGTGCTCGAGGCGCTCGGCGTCACGCTCGGCCGCAACGCCCGCGCACGCGCGATCCAGCTGCCCGCCTGGAACGAGGCGCTCGGCCTGCCGCGCCCGTGGGACCAGCAATGGTCGCTGCGCATCCAGCAGGTCCTCGCCTACGAGACCGACCTGCTCGAGTACCCCGACATCTTCGAGGGATCGCGCGTGATGGACGGCCTCGTCGCCGAGCTCGCCGAGGGCGCCCGCGCGGAGATGGCGGTCGTCGAGGAGCACGGCGGCGCCGTCGAGGCGGTGCCGTACATGAAGGCGTCGCTCGTCGACTCGCACCGCGAGCGGATCCGCCGCCTCGAGGCGGGCGAGCTGATCGTCGTCGGCCACAACAAGTACCGCGAGACGGAGCCCTCGCCGCTCGCCGAGGGCGAGGACGGCGGCATCATGACCGTCGATCCCGGCGTCGAGGCGGAGGCGATCGCGGCACTCGAGCAGTGGCGCGCGGAGCGCGACAAAGATGCGGTCGACGCGGCGCTCGACGAGCTGCGGGCAGCCGCCGCCGACGACCGCGTGAACATCATGCCCGCGACCATCGCGGCCGCCCGCGCGGGCGCGACGACCGGCGAATGGGCGCAGGCGCTGCGCGACTGCTTCGGCGACTACCGCGCGCCGACCGGCGTCGGCGAGGCGTCGGCGGGGCCGGTCGCCGCCGGCGCCCAGCTCGAGGAGCTGCGCGACGAGGTCGCCCGGGTCGGCGAGGCGCTCGGGCGCCGGATCAAGATCCTCGTCGGCAAGCCGGGCCTCGACGGCCATTCCAACGGCGCGGAGCAGATCGCGGTGCGCGCGCGCGACGTCGGCATGGAGGTCGTCTACCAGGGCATCCGCCTCACCCCGTCGCAGATCGTGAACTCCGCCCTGCAGGAGGGCGTGCACGTCATCGGGCTGTCGATCCTCTCGGGCTCGCACCGCGAGCTGATCCCGTCGGTCGTGGCGGGCCTGCGCGAGGCGGGCGTCGACGCGCCGGTCGTCGTCGGCGGGATCATCCCGGAGGCCGACGTCGCCCCGTTGCAGGAGGGCGGCGTGGCGGCCGTGTACACGCCGAAGGACTTCGACCTCACGCAGATCATGCGCGACGTCGTCGCGCTCGTCGCCGAGCGCAACGGCATCGCGGCGAGCGCCTGACGCGCCGCGGCTTGACCGCGACGGCAGCGGGTACCGAGGAGCCATGGATCTCTGGAACCCGTCGAGCATCAATCCCGCGCCGCGCTCCCCGGTCGTCCTGCACTCCGAGGAGGGCGTGGCTCGCATCGTCGCCATCAACCTTCCGGCCGGCGACGAGATGCAGGAGCACCAGGTTCACGAGCACGCCTGGCTGCACGTGCACCACGGCTCCGTCGAGGTGAGCGCCGACGGCGCCACCGAACACATCGCCGAAGGCTCGATCGTGCACTGGAATCCCGGCGAGCGCCACGCCGTGCGTGCCGTCGACGACGCGCTGCTCGTGCTGCTGCTGGCCCCGTGGCCGGGTCCCGGGCACCCGAACCTGCGCAACGCCTGAGCGGGTCTGGCGTCAGAGCGCGCTCTGGACCGGATCGTCGCCGGCCCTCCACGCGCGGCTCATGTGGCCGTCGGTGAACGGCATCGCGATCTCCCCGCTGCGCGAGACGCAGATCGCGCCGCCCAGGCCGCCCGCTGCGCGCACCGATCGAAGTCCTGTGCTCGCGGCATCTGCCAGGCCGTCGCCTGCGAGCAGCATGCGGTCGTGGACCTCGTGGGCGTAGGCGGCGCGGTCAGCGCCTCACCGGCGCCGGTCGCGGAGACCGCGCAGGTGCGGTCGTCGGCCCACGTTCCGGCGCCGATCAGCGGGCTGTCGCCCACTCGAGCGGGATGCTTGCCCACCCTGCCGCCGGTGCTCGTCGCGGCGGCGAGGTTGCCGCTCGCATCGAGGCAGACGGCGCCGACGGTGCCCGTCTGCGGCTGTGCCCGTCCCGCGAGATGCGCTCGAAGCCGCGATCGCGCAGCGGCGTGACCATCTGCGCGGGATCGACCGGTTCGAGCCCGTAGCGCGCGATGAGGGCGGGCGAGCGCCCGGCCCAGAGCAGCGTCTCGCCCTCGTCGAGCAGAGCGCGCGCGGCACGGATCGGGTTCATGACGCCGCTGACGGCGGCGACGCATGCATCCAACGCTCCCGCATCGAGACGCCCGAACGCCACCGTCACAGCGTGCCCGAGCGCCGCAGCGCGCTCCGCGTCGCCCACCGACGCGCGGCCCGGCCGCCGCGGCCCCGCGCCCCGGTGCACGATCACGACCGGCTGCATCGCGCATGAGGCTAACCGCCGACCGCGCTAGCGTCCGCGCGCGATGCCAGCAACCGGCGACGAACTCGGCCAGCGCCTGCGCGAGCGCGATCTCTCCGCGGCGCCGGCCGTGTTGAACCTCGTGGAGAGCCGTGCCGCCGGCAGCAAGGAGCAGATCGAGGCGCTGCTGCACGCCGTCTCGCCCGCGGCACTCGGCGGCGAGGCGCCCGCGCACGTCGTCGGCGTCACCGGGCCGCCGGGCGTCGGCAAGTCGTCGCTGCTGTCCGAGCTCGTGCGCGCCTGGCGCGCCGCGGGGCGCAGCGTCGCCGTGCTCGCGGTGGACCCGTCGTCCAAGCGGTCCGGCGGGGCGCTGCTGGGCGACCGCGCGCGGATCGCGGCCGACCCCGACGATGGCGCCGTCTTCATCCGCTCGATGGCGGCCGGCACGCGGCTCGGCGGCCTTGCGCCCGCGACGCGCGCGGCGGCCCATGCGCTGGCGGCAGCGTTCGACCTCGTGGTCATCGAGACGGTCGGCGTGGGCCAGTCGGAGACCGAGATCGCCGAGGTGGCCGATACCGTCGCGGTCGTGGTGCAGCCCGGCGGCGGCGACGTCCTGCAGTTCCTGAAGTCGGGGATCATGGAGATCCCCGACGTGCTCGTCGTGACGAAGGCCGATCTCGGCTCGATCGCGCTGCGCGCCGAGCGCGACCTCGTCTCCGCGCTGCGCTCGCTCGGGGCGAGCGACACGAAGGTCGTCGCCGTGAGCTCGATATCGCCGCCGACAGGCTTCGACGAGCTCGTCGAAGCCCTCGACGAGCACCGCGCGCAGCTCGACGTGCCGGCGCGGCGGCTCGACGCGCGGCGCGCGAGCGCCCTGGCCGACTTCACCGCCGAGCACGGCGAGCGCGGCCTGCGCGCGGTCGGCGGCCGGCGCAGCGCGCTCAAGCTGCTCGCCGAGCAGGACGCGGCACGCGACGTCGCGGCGCTGACGCGGGCGCTCGAACAGGCGGCGGCCTCGTGAGGCGGGGCGCGGTCCTCGACGTGGCGCTCATGCTCGGCGCGTTCGCCGTGGTGACGCTCATCGCGCAGCTGGCGGGCGCCGCGAACCTGGGGACGGCGCTGTCGTTCGGCCAGATCGCGTTCGCGATCGTGGCGGTGTGGGTGGTCGTGCGGCGCTGAGCGCGGCGGCGCCTACGGCGCCGTCGCCGCGGAGCCCGCCTCCGACAACGAGGCGACCTTCCACTCGCCGTCCTCCTCGACGAGGCCGACGGTGTCGACCGACGGCACCTCGCCGACCGCCGTCGACCGCACGCGGGCGGATGCGGTGTCGCCGGTGACGTCGACGGCCAACACCTGCAGCTGCGGGTTCTGGCGATCTTCGAGGCCCGTCCGCAGCGCGACCTCGCAGGGCAGCCCGGCGGCGCGGATCCGATCGACGAGGGCGGACGCGTACAGGTCGTCGCAGAGCGTCTGGTAGTCCTTCTCGCGCGTCGCCTGGGCGTAGCGGTCGAGCGTCTCGCGCACCTGCTCCTCGCTGTCGGCCTCGGGCTTGAGGACCATCACGAGCAAGATCAGGAGCAGGACGATCGGCACCAGCGCGAGGACGAGCGCCTTGCCGCGCAGCTTGGTGAGCTTGACGAGCGGCTTGCCGAGCAGGCGCAGCGGGCGAAGGATCTTCGCGAGGATCCTGCCGATCGCGCGAAACGGCCTGGCGACGACGGAGACGACCTTCTTCATAGGCGCGGCAGCCTAGATGATCCGTTCCGCGGCAGGTTCCGGCAGGGGCGAGACCGTCCGGTGCCCGGCCGCGACGACGGACGCGTCATGCACCCGTGGGCCGCTCCGCGAGCTGCGCCAACCAGATCGCGGCGGCCGACGCCGGCGACGACGTGCGCGGCGGCGGCGTCACGGTCCGCGCACGGCGTCGGCGGCTTCGCCTTCACGTTCGGCTGGTCGCGCAGCGGCCGCACTACCATGCACGCGCATGGAGGCAAACGAAGCCCGCTCGTGGCTGCGCTGCTATCGGTGCTGGTCGAGCGACCTCGAGGTCCAGGTGCACTACGAGGGCATCCACAAGATCGACCCGGAGACCGGTGAGCGCGCCGAGCCGGTCGACGAGCTGCAGGAGGCCGTCGTGCAGTGCCTGGAGTGCATGCACGACCAGCCGCACCTCGGCTTCCACAACGGTCGCGTCGAACCGATCGAGGACCGCTGGGAGCGGATGATCGCCGGCACGCCCTGGGTGGCGTCGTGCACCGTCACCGTCGAAGCCGAGGAGGTCGACACGTGCTCCGGTCCCGAGGCCGGCGACGCACTGTCCTACGCGGCGTTCGGCGACCACGGCACGCGCGAGTTCTTCACGCACGTGCGCTTCCACAAGCACGACGGCGACAAGATCGTCGTGCACCTGCTCGTCGAGCTCTACGCACGCTCGCTGGAGGAGGCGACGACGGTGCTCGAGGAGGCCGCGCGCGGCATGCTCGCGATCATGTCGCTGGCCGAGGAGTCGCGCCCGCCCGCGGCGACCGGCGAAGAGCGCCACTAGCAGAGCTCTACCTACGGATAGATCCCGCGCATCCGTGCCGCCTCGGCGACACGCTCGATCGCGACGGACAGCGCCGCCAGGCGCCAGTCGCACGACAGTCGCTCGGCCGCGTCGGTGACGCGGCCGAAGGCCGCGCGCAGCTGGCGGCGCAGGCGCTCCTGCACGTCGAGCTCGTCCCACGAGTAGCGCTGGTGGTCCTGCACCCACTCGAAGTAGGAGACGGTCACGCCCCCGGCGTTGGCGAGGATGTCGGGCACGATGATGACGCCGCGCTCGCGCAGGATCGCGTCGGCCTCGGGCGTCGTCGGCCCGTTGGCGGCCTCGACGACGAGCCGGCAGCGCATCCGCGGGGCGTTCTCGTCGGTGATCTGG
>DATMJM010000310.1:0-2592 GCA_035553935.1 Solirubrobacteraceae bacterium | reverse complement strand
GCCGCGGTTGAACGTCAGGCGCGTCGCGGGCGTGACCGACTCGCCCTCGGTGGCGCTCATCTTGTAGATCTCGAAGTCGCGCACAGGCGAGGTTCCCCCGTCGCTGAACGTCGTCTCGCGGCCGCTGTGAAAGACGATCTGGGTGCCGTCAGGCGACCAGCTCGGCGAGAAGTCCGTCGCGGCGATGCCGTTCAGCGTGCCGCCGCTGAGCTCGCCCCTGTTGAACGTCAGCCGCTTGACGTCGGGCCCCTCGAGGTCGCCGTCGTTGTCGGCGACGTAGATCTCGGTGTTGGCGGGCTCGCCCTCGACGTTGTCGCGCTGGGACTCGAAGGCGATCTTCGCGCCGTCGGGCGAGACCGCGGGACTGCCGTCGCGTATGTCGTTGGAGGTCAGCGTCTGCTCGCCGGTGCCGTCGGGATTCACCCGGAAGATCTCGATGTCCGTGCCCGGCGGGCGCACGCCGCCGCAGTAGATCGGGCCGTTGAGCCCGGGGAATGCGGCTCGGGCAGGAGAAGCGTCGAACGCACACGCCGTCAGGATCGCGGCCGCGACCGCGCCGATGATGATCACGCGTCCGCTCCTGGTTGGCCGGACAGGCCCGCGCCTGCCCGTGAGTGGCAGATCCATGGCCGTTCTCCCCTCGCAGTTGACTTGTCCCGGCCGAAGCAGGCGCGCAGGCTAATCGAGTAGATGCCATATCGCTAGGTGATCCAGACACATACGAGCCGCGGCGGCGGGCCGTCAATCATCGCCCGGCGGCCGCCGGCGCTCGCGCTTTCGCTCCGACGCGCGCCGCTTGGCCTCCAGCCGGCGCGTGCGCGAGGCGCGCGTCGGCTTCGTCGGCCTGCGCGCCCGCGGGACCTCGAGCGCGCGCGCGATCCGCTCGCGCAAGCGCTCGAGGGCGAGCGCCCGATTGCGCGCCTGCGAGCGCGCGTCCTGCGCGACCGTGCGCACCACCGGCCCGCAGCGGGCGCTGATCCGCGCCTTCTGCGCATCGCTCAGCGCGGCCGACGCAGCGACGTCGAAGCTCGCCTCGATGCGCGACGCCGTGACGTTCGCGTGCTGACCGCCGGGCCCGGAGGAGCGGCTGGCGCGGACGGTCACCTCGTCGAGCGGGATCGCGAGCGAGGACGTGATGTGCAACAGATCGGCCATACGGGGCAATAGAGTCGCACCAATGAGCGCAAACCTCGCTTCGAACCTCACGCGCACGGCCGCCGAGCATCCCGACGAGATCGCGGTCAAGCTCGACGACGCCGCGTTCAACTACGGCCTGCTCGACCACGCCAGCCAGCGGGTCTCCGCGATGCTCAAGAGCAAGGGCGTCGGCGCCGGCGACAAGGTCGGGATCATGCTCCCCAACGTGCCGTACTTCCCGGCGGTGTACTACGGGGTGCTGCGGGCGGGTGCCGTCGTGGTGCCGATGAACGTGCTGCTCAAGGGGCGCGAGGTCGGCTTCTACCTGTCCGATCCGCAGGTCAAGGTGCTCTTCGCCTGGCATGGCTTCATGGAGGCCGCCGAAGCCGGCGCGAACGAGGCCGGCGAGGTCGACGTCGTGCCGGTCAAGCCCGGGGAGATCGAGGGCCTGATCTTCGCCCACGAGCCCGATCCGGAGATGGCCGACCGCGCCGGCGACGACACCGCGGTGATCCTCTACACGTCCGGTACGACCGGGCGGCCGAAGGGCGCCGAGCTCACCCACGACAACCTGCGCCAGAACGTCGAGGTCGCCGTCGGCCTGTTCGACATGGGCGTCGGCGACGTGATCTTCGGCGGCCTGCCGCTGTTTCACTCCTTCGGCCAGACGTGCACGATGAACGCCGCGATCAGATGCGGGGCGACCGTCACGCTGCTGCCACGCTTCGAGCCGGGCAAGGCGCTGGAGATCCTCCAGCGCGACGCCTGCACGGTCTTCGAGGGCGTGCCGACGATGTACGGCGCGCTGCTGAACCACCCCGACCGCAACAGCTACGACGTCTCCAAGCTGCGCGTGTGCGCATCCGGCGGGGCGTCGCTTCCGGTCGAGGTGCTGCGCGGCTTCGAGGAGTGCTTCGGCTGCAAGGTGCTCGAGGGCTACGGCCTGAGTGAGACCTCGCCGGTCGCATCGTTCAACCATCCCGACCGCGACCGCAAGCCGGGCTCGATCGGCACGCCGATCGAGGGCGTCGAGTTCAAGCTCGTCGACGACGACGGAAACGAGGTTGCGCAGGGCGAGATCGGCGAGATCCTCATCAAGGGCCACAACGTCATGAAGGGCTACCTCAACCAGCCCGAGGCGACGGCGGACGCGATCAAGGACGGCTGGTTCGCCACGGGCGACATGGCGAAGGTCGACGAGGACGGCTACTACTTCATCGTCGACCGCAAGAAGGAGCTGATCATCCGCGGCGGCTACAACGTCTACCCGCGCGAGATCGAGGAGGTGCTCTACGAGCATCCCGCCGTGCGCGAGGCGGCCGTCGTCGGCGTGCCGCACGACGACCTCGGCGAGGAGGTCGGCGCGGCCGTCGCGCTGAAGGACGGCGCCGACGTCGAGATCGACGAGTTGCGCGCCTTCGTCAAGGACCAGGTCGCGGCGTACAAGTACCCGCG
>DATMJM010000309.1:0-2315 GCA_035553935.1 Solirubrobacteraceae bacterium | reverse complement strand
CCGCCCTGCACCCAGCTCGTCAGCAGCGTGACCTCGTCGGTCGTCACGGGCGAGGCGAGCACGACGGTCTGCTTGCCGGCGAGCTTGTCGGTCGTGACCGGCCCGTCGACCACGGTGAACGAGTTGAGCCCCTCGCTGCTGACGAGCTGGGTGCAGGGCGGCGGCAACCTCGTGGCGATGCGACCCGACAAGAAGCTCGCGGGCCTGCTGGGCCTCGCCGACGCGGGCAGCACGCTGAGCAACGCGTACCTGAAGGTCGACACGACGACGGCGGCCGGCGCCGGCATCGAGAGCCAGACGCTGCAGTTCCACGACACCGCCGACCGCTATGCGCTGAGCGGCGCGAGCGCGATCGCGACGCTGTACTCCGACGCCGCCACGGCCACCTCCAGCCCAGCCGTGAGCCGGCGCGACGTTGGCGCGGCCGGCGGGCAGGCGGTCGCGTTCACGTACGACCTCGCGCGCTCGGTCGTCTACACGCGGCAGGGGAACCCCGCGTGGGCCGGCCAGAAGCGTGACACGCGCCCCGGCGGGCGCCGCGCGACGGACATGTTCTTCGGCGCCAAGGAGGGCGACGTGCAGCCCGACTGGGTCGACCCCGCGAAGATCGACGTTCCGCAGGCCGACGAGCAGCAGCGCCTGCTGGCAAACCTCATCACCGAGATCAACCTCGACAAGGCGCCGCTGCCGCGCTTCTGGTACCTGCCGCGCGGCGAGAAGGCGACCGTCATCCTGACCGGCGACGACCATGCGACGGCCGGCAGCATCGCGTGGTTCGACCGCCTTCGGTCGTCCAGCCCGGCGGGCTGCTCGGTCGCCGACTGGAAGTGCGTGCGGGCGACCTCGTACGCATATCCGGACACGGCGATCAGCGACGACCGCGTGGCCGCGTACCAGGCCGACGGCTTCGAGATCGCGCTGCACCTCAACACGCGCTGCGAGGACTTCACCCCGACGTCGCTGGCGTCCGACCTCTCGGCGCAGCTAGCCGCGCTGGCGGCCGCGTGGCCGAGCGTCCGGCCGCCGGTGTCCAACCGCACCCACTGCATCATCTGGAGCGACTGGGCCAGCGAGGCGAAGGCCGAGCATGCGAACGGCATCCGCTTCGACACCAACTACTACTACAGCGGCCAGCCGGGATGGCTGAAGAAGCCCGGGCTGCTGACCGGCTCGGGCTTCCCCCAGCGCTTCGCCGACCTCGACGGCTCGTTCATCGACGTCTACCAGTCGATGACGCAGGTCAGCGACGAGATGGAGAGCGAGCTGCCGACGCCGACTCAGCTCAAGGTGCTGCTCGACAACGCGCTGGGCTCCAAGGCGTACTACGCAGCCCTCAACATCATCCTGCACAGCGACCTCGGCGATCACTCGGCACTCAACGACGCCGTCGCCGCGGCCCAGGAGCGCGGCGTCCCGGTCGTCTCGTCGGCGCAGATGCTCGACTGGCTCGACGGCCGCAACGGCTCGTCGTTCGCCGACATCGCCTACGCCGACGGCCGGCTGACGTTCTCGGTCGTCACGAACAGCAAGGCACGCGGCCTCGAGGCGATGCTCCCGGCGCAGGGTGCGACCGGACCGCTCGTGCGCCTGACCCGCGACGGCGTGCCCGTCTCGCACTCGCCGCGCACCGTCAAGGGCGTGCGCTACGAGGTCTTCAAGGCGGGCGCCGGCAGCTACCAGGCGACGTACGCCGACGACACGATCGCCCCCGAGATCATGGCCGTGTCGGCTACCGCCGACGACGAGGGACGCGCGAAGGTCACCTGGACGACCGACGAGCAGGCAACGTCGCGCGTCGAGTACGGGCGCACGACGAGCCTCGGCTACGAGGTGTCGACGAGCGCGCCGGTGATCGATCACAGCGTCGAGCTGACGGGCCTGGCCCCGGGCACGACCTATCGCTTCCGCGTGAGCTCGACCGACGCCGCCGGCAACACGGCGCAGTCTCCCGCGGCGACGAGCGAGCCCGCCACGCTGACGGTGCCGGCAGGGACGCTCGTCGACACGCGGACGGCGGACTTCGCGGCGGGCACGGCGAGCGCGGCGAGGATCGGCGCCTCGCTGGCGGGAGCCGACGGCGAGCTGCAGTTGCAGCCGACGATCGGCGAGGACTTCGAGGACCCGGCGATGCCGGCGGACTGGGTCGTCTCGCCGTGGTTCGCCGGCGGCGGCGCGTCGATCTCCGACGGCGGCCTGTTCGCCGACTCCGCGGCGGCCTACCCGATCGCGCTGTACGGCGCCGGGCGCGTGCTGGAGTTCAGCGCGACGTTCCGGCCGGTCAACGACCAGGCCGTCGGCTTCGGCGTGACGCTCAG
>DATMJM010000308.1:0-2628 GCA_035553935.1 Solirubrobacteraceae bacterium | reverse complement strand
TCGCGTACAGCGCGCGATCACGGTCAACGGGCGCCGCGCGCTGTACGCGACGACCTTCGCCGACGTCGCGGCCGGCGACCTCGTGCTGTACGAGGACGGCTACCGCGTGCTGTCGCTGGCGGTCAACCGCGGCTCGGCGCTCGACGCGCTCGGCCTGGCCCGCGACGACGAGATCCTCATCGCACCCGCGTGGTGAGCCCGCCGCTCGGCATGCCGCGGCGCCATCACCGCACGACGGACTCCACGAGCGACCGCGCCCGCGCGCTCGCGCTGGCGGGCGCGCCGCACGGGACCCTCGTCACCGCCGCCGAGCAGCGTCGCGGCCACGGCCGGCAGGGGCGCACGTGGATCGCGCCGCCGGGGCGCGCCCTGCTCATGTCGCTCGTGCTGCGCGACTGGCCGGCGCTGCTGCCGATCGTCGGCGCGGTCGCGGTCGCCGACGTCGCGGGGGCGCAGGCGACGATCAAGTGGCCCAATGACGTGCTGCTCGACGGGCGCAAGCTCGCGGGCGTGCTCGCAGAGGCGCGGCCGCAGGAGGGCTGGGCGGTGCTGGGGATCGGCCTCAACGTCGCCGTCCGGGAGTTCGACCTGCCGCCCGAGCTGCACGGCCGCGCAGCCTCGCTGAACCGCGCGCCGGCCGAGATCGAGCCGACGCTCGACGCGCTCCTGCGGGCGCTCGAGAAGCGCCTGGCCGAACCGACGGCGGGCGTGCTGGCGACCTACCGCGCGCGCGACGCGCTCGCGGGCCGCGCCGTGCGCTGGGCGCGCGGCGCGGGCATCGCGCGCGGGATCGACGAAACCGGGCGGCTGCTGGTCGAGCTGCCCGACGCGACGCGCACGGCGCTCGACGCCGGCGAGGTGCACCTGCTGGCGGGAGCATGAGGCGCTGCGGTCGAGCGCCGCGGGCGGCCGGGTAGCCTTCGCAGGCCGATGCCGCGCCGTCCGCTCCTGCTCCTCGCGCTCGCGCTGCTGACCGCATGCGGCGCGCTCGCGGTCTGGGTTGCGGCGTTCGTCGTGCCCGGCGGGCGCGCCCTCGACGCGACCGCGATGCAAACCTTCACGGGGGTCGCGCGGCCGCCTCTGCAGCCGTCGATCCACGGCGTCGCCGTGCTCGCCGACCCGGCGCCGTTCCTCGCCGGCGTCGCAGCGCTCACCGCGCTGGCGCTGCTGCGGCGGCGCTGGCTCATGGCGCTCATCGTCCCCGGCGTCCTGCTCGGCGCGAACCTCGCGACGCAGCTGCTCAAGCCGGCGCTCGCCGACCCGCGCGTGCTGGAGCTGCTCGGGACGCAGGTGATCTACGCGGGCTCGTGGCCGAGCGGCCACGCCACCGCCTCGATGTCGCTGGCACTGGGGCTGGTGCTCGTCGTGGGCCGGCGCCTGCGCCCGGTCGCGGCGCTGCTCGGTGCCGGCTACGCGATCGCGGTGGGCTACGCGCTCGTCGCGCTCGGCTACCACCTGCCGAGCGACGTCCTGGGTGGCTACCTCGTCGCGGCGACGTTCACGCTCGCCGGCGCGGCTGCGCTCGCCGCGCTCGAGGCGCGGCTGCCGGCGAGGGCGCCGCGGGCCGGGCGCACGTCGTCGCTGATCCCGCTGCCGGCGCTCGCGGCGGCGGTCGCCCTGCTCGGCGCGGCGGCCGGCGTCGCGGTCGTCGCGAGGGCGCCGGGGATGACGCTCAGCGCATTGCAGCACCCGACGGCGCTCGCGGCCGGCGCCGGCATCGCCCTGCTCGGCATCGCCCTCACGGCCGGTCTCGCCGCCGTGCTGCACCGCTGATCCGTCGCCGCGCGGAAGGCCGCGTCCCGCGGTCCGTTTATCGACCATGGCGACGTCCAGCGCGTCCAGCGCGATCGGGGTCTGCGAGGTCTCGCGCCGCTTCGGCGAGCGCGACGTCCTGCGCGGCGTGTCGCTGCGCGTCGCCGCCGGTGAGATCCACGCCCTGCTCGGACCCAACGGCGCCGGCAAGACGACGCTGCTGCGGATCCTCGCCGGGCTCGCGGACGCGACGAGCGGAACGATCGACATGGCGACCCGAGCGGGCCTCGTGCCGTCCGGCGACCGCACGTTCTACCTGCGGATCTCGGGGCTGGAGAACCTCGTCTTCTTCGCCCGCATGCACGGGCTGCGGCACGCCGCCGCCAAGCGCCGCGCGCTCGAGGTGCTCGAGCTCGTGGGCCTCTCCGATGCGGCCCGGCGGCCGGTGGGGCGCTACTCGCACGGGATGCAGAAGCGCCTGTCGTTCGCTCGCGCGCTGCTGGCCGAGCCGACGGTGCTGCTCGTCGACGAGGCGACCCACGACCTCGACCCGGAGGGCGCCGAGCGCATCCGCGCCCTCACGCGCGAGCTCGCGACGCACGGCGCGGCCGTTCTCTGGACGACGCAGCGCATCGACGAGATCCGCGGCTTCGCCGACGCCGTCACCTTCCTGCATCAGGGCGCCGTTCGCTTCGCCGGATCGGTCACCGAGCTGATCGCGCGCGGCGACACGGCGCCGCCCGCGCCGAGCGCGCGCTGCAGGACGGCGGCGTCCGGCGGCACGTCCGGCCGACCGTTGCGTACGCGCACGACGTAGCGCGGCGCCGTGTCGCCGCGCGCGATCAGCTCGGTGACCGATCCGGCGAAGCGAACGGC
>DATMJM010000307.1:0-2846 GCA_035553935.1 Solirubrobacteraceae bacterium | reverse complement strand
CTATGGACCACCTCGGTGGCCGGCTCCTCAGCCACCGCCACGAGGCTGGAAGCCGACGACTTACGCGGAGCCCGTGCCGCCGGACGGCGCGTCGGACTCGATCGTCTTCGGCTCGGCGCCGCCGACGCCGATCTGCACGCGGCGCGGCTTGGCCTGGGCCGGCTTGGGGATGCGAACCTCGAGGACGCCCTTGTCGAACGTCGCGCTCACGGCGTCGGCGTCGATCCCCTCGGGCAGCGTGAGCGAGCGCGAGAAGGCGCCCGTCGCGCGCTCGAGGCGGTAGTAGCCCGCCTGCTTGTCCTGGTGCTCGGCCTTGCGCTCGCCCGATACGGTCAGCACGTTGTTCTCGAGCTCGATGTTGACGTCCGCTTCGCTCATGCCCGGCAGGTCGGCCTTGAGGACGAAGTGGTCGCCGGTCTCGATGAGGTCCATCGCGGGAAGCCAGCGGCGAGCCGGGCTGCTGCCGTTGCCCGGACGGGCGGTGGGGGTGTCGAAGAAGGACGAGAAGAGACGGTTCATCTCGCCCTGAAGGGTGTCGATCTCACGGACCGGATCCCAACGTACGAGTGCCATGACGAAACCTCCTGTGGTCCATCGTTCTGCTCGTCGGTAGGTATAAAACCTAAGTCGAACGCTGTCAAGTCTAGCGCGGTCGCAGGCGTTCGAACCCGTCGCCGGGTCCAGCTCACCCTCGCCGCGAAGGCCTACTTGCAGCAGCCCCAGCCGGCGTGGTCCAGGACGCGGTCCCAGGCGTCGCCGAGACGGTCTAGCTCCTCGGGGGTGAAGAGGTCGAGGAACATCGCGCGCACGCCTTCGAGGTGCGTGGCCGTGGCGGCGCGCAGCTTCTGGCGGCCGGCCGGTGTGAGCTTCGCGAAGGCGCCGCGGGCGTCGTCGCTGCAGGCGACGCGCTCGAGCAGGCCCTCGCGCTGGAGGCGGTCGACGAGGCGCGTGAGGCCGCTGCGGCTGAGCAGGATCGAGGACGCGAGATCGCACATGCGCATGCGCTCGTCCTCGGCGTCGGCAAGGTACATGAGGACCTCGTAGGAGCTCAGCTGCAGTCCGTGTGCCGCTTCGAGCCGGCCGTCGAGCGCCTTGGCGAGCGCCGCGTTGGAACGCAGCATGCCGCGCCACGCGCGCAGCTCCGGACGTGTGAGCGGGCGCGTATCGGGGGAGCCGCCGACGGTCGCCATGAGTTCGAGCATAGAGGCTTCTGATTGCGCGCACAACGACCTGGGAAGGACGTTCCGCGCCGGCCGCAACGGCGCGTGACGTAACGTTGACGTGATGGCGCTCGAGGGCCTGCACCACATCACCGCGATCACCGCCGACGCGCCGCGCAACGTCGACTTCTATGTCGGCACGCTCGGCCTGCGCCTCGTCAAGAAGACGGTGAACTTCGACCAGCCCGACGTCTACCACCTGTACTACGGCGACGAGCGCGGCACGCCGGGATCGATCCTGACCTTCTTCGAGTTTCCCGGCGCCGGGCGCGGCAGGCACGGCGCGGGGATGCCCTACCGCGTGCTGTGGCGCGTGCAGGACGCGGACGCGCTGGACTTCTGGAGCGCGCGCCTGCGGGCCGGCGGCGTCGAGGCCTCCCGCACGGACGCCACGCTGCGCTTCGCCGACCCCGAGGGGCTCGAGCACGAGCTCGTCGCGGAGGACGTGCCCGACCCGCCGCTCGCCGCGCAGGCCGACGACATCCCGCCCGAGCACGCGCTGCTCGGCTTCGCCGGCGTGCGCGCGTACGCCGGCACCACCCGCGCCTCGAGCGCGCCGCTGCTGGAGGCGCTCGGCTTCAAGCAGACCGGACCGGAGGCGTGGCGACTCGCCGGGGCCGAGCGGCGCGCGGAATGGCACTACGACGAGCCGCCGGGCCGCGGGCGCCAGGGCGCGGGCTCGATCCACCACGTCGCCTGGTCGGCCGCCAACGACATCGAGCTCGAGCACTTCCGCGGCGTCGTCGCGCAGGCCGGCGCGCGCCCGACCCCGATCATCGACCGCCAGTACTTCCACTCCGTCTACTTCCGCGAGCCCAGCGGCGTGCTCTTCGAGCTCGCCACGCGCGACATCGGCTTCGCGGTCGACGAGCCGGCGGCGACGCTCGGCGCCGAGCTCAAGCTGCCCGTCCAGTACGAGGCGCGCCGCGCGCAGCTCGAGCGGGCGCTCACGCCGATCGCGAACCCGCGCGCCGCATGACGATCGATCCGCTCGTCCACGTCGTGCGCGAGGCGGCCGGCGATGCGCAGGGCGCGCTGATCCTGCTGCACGGGCGCGGTGCCGACGAGCACGACCTGCACTCCGTGCTCGACCTCCTCGACCCGCAGCAGCGGCTCGTCGGGCTGACGCCGGGCGCGCCGCTGCCCGGCCCCGGCGGCGGGCGCTGGTGGTACATGGTGCCGCGGGTCGGCCATCCCGACCCGAAGACGTTCCACGCGACCTACGCGCAGCTCACGGAGTTCCTCGACGGGTGGCTGCAGGAGCGCGGGATCCCGTGGCAGCGCACGCTGATCGGCGGCTTCTCGATGGGCTGCGTCATGTCCTACGCGACCGCGCTGGGCCCCGGTCGCCCCTCCCCCGCCGGCATCCTCGCGATGAGCGGCTTCATCCCGACGGTCGACGGCTGGCAGGCGGAGCTCCAGACGCGCGCCGGCCTGCCGGTCTTCGTCACGCACGGCGTGCAGGATCCGGTGATCTCCGTGGAGTTCGCGCGCGCCGCGCGCGGGCGCATGGAGGCCGCAGACCTGGCGGTCGACTACCACGAGCATGGCGGCGGGCATCACCTCGATCCGCGGACGCTGCCGCTCATGACCGAATGGGTCGCACGGCGCCGCGCGACGTTCGCG
>DATMJM010000306.1:0-4880 GCA_035553935.1 Solirubrobacteraceae bacterium | reverse complement strand
GGGATAGACGGTCTGGATGCGCAGCCCGTCCTCGACGCCGTCGGCCAGCCGGTCGCCGGCAAGCTCCCGACCGTCGTGATCGTCGACGGCGGAACGGCCTCGGCCTCCGAGATCGTCGCGGGCGCGCTGCAGGACACCAAGCGCGCCAAGCTCGTGGGCGTCAAGACCTTCGGCAAGGGGGTCTTCCAGGAGATCCTGCCGCTTGCCAACGGCGGCGCGCTCGATATCACCGTCGGGCAGTACTTCCTGCCCAGCGGGCGCAACCTCGGCGGCGCGGGAACCGACCGCGGCTCGGGCCTGAAGCCGGACGTGCGCGCGCAGGACGATCCCGACACGAAGGCCGACGAGGCGCTCGACGAGGCACTCGACGTGCTGGCCGCCGAGCTGTGACCAGACGCCAGGCGGCACGCAGGCCGACCCGCAAGCGCGCGCCGCCGGCGAAGGACAAGCCGGAGGGCGGCGGCCGGCCGCCGCAGCCGCACGCGCGCGAGCAGCGTCCCGGCGAGGGGGTCGTCGCGACCGTCCACAAGCGTGGCCGATTTCTCGTCGCCGAGCCGTTCTTCGAGCGCGGCGGGCGGATGGTGCTGGACCGCGACTCGCGCACGAAGATCGGCGACCTGGTCCTCGTGCGGCCGGCGACGCGTGCCGGCGGGCACGCGCGCGTCGTGCGCAGCCTGGGGCGGCCGGACGTCGCCGCCGACGTGCTCGAGGCGCTCATGCTCGACCGCGGCCTGCGCCGGCGCTTCGATCCCGCCGTCGAGCGCGTGGCGCGCAAGGCACGCGACGCAGGGGCGGGCAGCGACGCGCTCTCGGAGGTCGCGCGCCGCGACCTGACGACCCTGCCGACGTTCACGATCGATCCCATCACCGCGCGCGACTTCGACGATGCGATCTCGGCGCAGGCGCCTGACGAGGGCCGCACGCGGATCTGGGTGCACATCGCCGACGTCAGCGCCTACGTGCGGCCCGGCTCGCTCGTCGACCGCGAGGCCGCGCGTCGCGGTACCAGCGTCTACGTCCCGGGCCGCGTCGAGCCGATGCTGCCCGAGGCACTGTCCAACGACGCCTGCTCGCTCGTGCCCTTGCAGGACCGCGCCGCCGTCACCGTCGAGCTCGACTTCGAGGGCGCCCACGTGCGGCGCGCGCAATTTTATCGCTCGACGATCCGCTCGGATGCGCGTCTGGACTACGAGCAGGTCGATCGCATCTTCGCCGGCGAGGAGGAGGCCGTCGAGCCGTGGGCGACGCCGCTGCGTGCGGCACGCGCCGTCGCGCACGCGCTGCACGAGCGGCGCCTCCAGCAGGACGCGCTCGAGCTCGAGACGAGCGAGCCGGAGTTTCGCTTCGACCACGGCGGCCACGTGTTCGAGTCGCGGCCCAGCGAGCAGACCGAGTCGCACCGCCTCATCGAGCACCTCATGATCGCCGCGAACGAGCAGGTGGCAAAGCTGCTGTCCGAGCGCGGCGTCCCCACGCTGTACCGGGTGCACGAGAAGCCCGACGCCGAGAAGGCGCTGCGGCTCGTCGAGCAGCTCGCGTCGCTCGACGTCGCGACGCCGCCGGTGGGCGAGCACATGACGCCGGCCGAGGCGGCGGAGGCGATCGCCGCGTGCTCGCGTGCCGTCGCGCAGCACACGGCGCGTACCGGCCACGGCCGCGACGCGCTTACCTTCCTCGTGCTCCGTGCGCTCAAGCAGGCCTACTACAGCCCGAAGAACCTCGGGCACGCCGGCCTCGGGCTGACGCACTACGCGCACTTCACCTCGCCGATCCGCCGCTACCCGGACCTCGTCGCGCACCGCGCGCTGCTGTCGGCCGTCGGCGCCGGAGAGCAGGCGCCGCGCGCCCCGGACCTCCAGGAGGCCGGGGCATGGTCGTCGGCGCGCGAGCGCGACGCGATGGCGATCGAGCGCATGGCCGACCGCGTCGCGCGCGCGTTCCTGCTCGAGCGCGACCTGTTCGAGCGGGGCTTCGACCAGGAGTTCGACGGCGAGGTGACGGGCCTCATCGGCGCGGGCGCGTTCGTGCGCTTCGCCGGTGGCCACGAGGGGCTGCTGCCCGTGCGCCGCCTCGGCGGCGACTGGTGGGAGCTCAACGAGGAGGGCACGATCCTGACGGGCGAGCGCACCGGCCAGGCGATCCGCCTCGGCGACCCCGTGCGTGTGAAGGTCGAGCGCGTGGAGACCGCCCGCGGGCGAGTGGACCTCGTGCCGGCGCAGCAGCCGCACTGAGCGGCCGGCCGCTCAGCCGGGGCGGACATGCGCGTGCAGCAGTTCGAGCCCGCGGCGCAGCGCCGTGGCCCGCCGCGGGCCCAGGCGCTCGCTCCAGTCGCGCTCGATCGCCGCGATGATCCGGCCGCCCTCGGCCGCGGCGGCCGCTCCGCGCGGCGTGAGGCGCACGAGCTTGGCGCGGCCGTCGGCCGGATCGGGCAGGCGCTCGGCGTAGCCGAGCCGGACGAGGTCGTCGACCGCGGCCACGACGGTCGGCTTCGTCAGCCCGGCGCGCCCGGCGATGTCGGTCAGGCGCGATCCGTCGGGCGCGGTGTACTGCAGCACGCAGCCGTGGGCGGGCCGGATGTCGCCGTAGCCGGCGGCGGCGAGCCCGTCGTGCAGGCGTGCCACGAGCGCCTCGAGAGGATGCTTGAGCAGTTGGGCGAGGTTGAGGTCGGGAGGGCTTGACGCTGACATCGAAGCTAGTTAGTTTGCCATACGAACTACATGCCATGCCAGAAGGAGGACGGTCGGCCATGATCTCGACGGCCTTCACCGAGCTCGTCGGTTGTGCGGCGCCGGTGCAGCAGGCGCCGAACGGTGATCTCGCACCCCCTGAGCTCGCGATCGCGGTCGCTCGAGCCGGCGCCCACGGCATGCTCGCTGCCGTTGCGGCGCCGCCAGCCGAGCTGGAGGAGGCTCTCGACCGGATGGAGGCGGCCGCAGTGCGCGCGTGGGGGGTCAACGTCGTGGTGCCGCTGACGCCGCGCGCGTCGATCGAGCTCGCGGCCGCGCGCGCACCGCTCGTCGACTTCCACCAGGGTGATCCCGACCCGCAGCTCGTCGAGCTCGTCCACCGCAGCGGGGGACTCGCGAGCTGGCAGGTGGGAACGGCGAGCGAGGCGCGCGCGGCGCAGGACGCCGGCTGCGACCTCGTCGTCGCGCAGGGACACGATGCGGCCGGCTACGTCCGCGGCCGCGCAGGCACGATGGCGCTGCTGCAGGAGGTGCTCGATGCCGTCTCGGTTCCGGTGCTCGCCGCCGGCGGCATCGGCACAGCGCGCGGCGTCGCGGCGGTCCTCGCGGCCGGCGCGGCGGGCGTCCGGATCGGCACGCGGTTCCTCGCCGCCGCGGAGGCCGGCGCCGACCCGGGCTACGTCGCAGCGCTCGTCGAGGCGCGGGCGCAGGACACCGCCATGACCAACCGCTTCGCGCCGCGCGACGTCCCGCTGCACGCCCGCGTCCTGCGGTCCGGGATCGAGGCCGGCGAGCAGTACCTCGCGGGCGAGTCGGTCGGCGCGGTACGCGGCGTCCAGCCCGCAGCCGAGATCGTCGCAGAGCTCGTCGACGGCGCGGAGCGGCTGCTGGTCGGCGCGGCGAGCCTCGCGCGCGGCGCATCTGCGCCGGCGCCCTGAGCCGAGCGGGGCCTCACGCGCGAGGCGTCATCCTTGGGTGTGCCCGTGCAGCCCGTCAGCCCCCCGCCGCCTGCTCCGGTCGTCGCCGCGGACGGGCCGCTGGACCGCGCCGCCTACCGGCGTCTGGCGGGGCGCGCGAAGGTCCTGTCGTGGGTGAGCCTCGCCTACATGGCGCTCGAGGGCGCGATCGCCGTCTTCGCCGGCATCCTCGCGGGCTCCGTCGCGCTCATCGGCTTCGGGCTGGACTCCGTGATCGAGGGCTTCGCCAGCGCGATCATCGTTTGGCGGTTCACCGGGGGGCGCATGTTCTCGGCGGCGGCCGAGCAGCGCGCGCAGAAGCTCGTCGCGATCCAGTTCTTCATCCTCGCGCCGTACGTCGGCTGGGAGTCGGTGCAGGCGCTCGCCGGCGGCGAGCGTCCCGACGTCAGCCTGCTCGGCATCGCCCTCAGCGCGACGAGCGTCGTGGTGATGCCGTACCTCGGCATCGCCAAGCAGCGCATCGCCGACCAGATCGGCTCGGCGGCGACGAGGGGCGAGGGGCGCCAGAACATGCTGTGCGCCTACCTCGCCGCCGCGCTGCTCGGCGGCCTGCTCGCCAACGCCGCCTTCGGCGCCTGGTGGCTCGATCCGATGATCGGGCTGCTGATCGCTGGCGTGGCGGTCCGGGAGGGACTGGAGGCGTGGCGCGGGGAGGGCTGTGCCTGCACGGCCGACCCGCTGGCCGGCCTGCGCGAGGAGGAGTGCGCCGCCGGCGACTCCTGCGCTACGGCCGGCGGGCGCCACTAACCTCGGCTGATGGCCAAGGCCAAGAAGCGCAAGGTGGCACCCGGTGACGTCGCGTCCAACCGCTACGCGTCGTACCGCTTCGAGCTGCTCGACAGGCTCGAGTGCGGGATCGCGCTGCAGGGCACCGAGGTCAAGGCGCTGCGCGAGGGCGGCGCCCAGCTCAAGGACGGCTACGCGCTGATCCGCGACGGCGAGCTGTACCTGCACAACGTCCACATCCCGCCGTACGGACCGGCTGCACGCGCCAACCACGAGCCCGAGCGCGACCGCCGCCTGCTCGCCCACCGCCGCCAGATCGACAGGCTGTCGGCGGCGATCAAGGAGAAGGGGCTGACGCTCGTCCCGACGCGGATCTACTTCTCCGGCGGCCGCGCGAAGGTCGAGATCGCGCTTGCGAAGGGCAAGGACCAGTTCGACAAGCGCCAGTCGATCAAGGAGCGCGAATCCAAGCGCGAGATGGCACGCGCGG
>DATMJM010000305.1:0-5778 GCA_035553935.1 Solirubrobacteraceae bacterium | reverse complement strand
CGAGCGCCACCGTCGGGCCATGGACGGTGACCCACGGAAGGATCGCGGCGATCATCGTGGCGGCGGCACCGGCGAGCAGCAGCACGCGGGAGATCACGACTCGAGCCTACGACGTGCGGCGCGGCGGCGCGGCGGCTGTTTGCGTCACGCCCGTGCATGCTCGTGATTTGCGGCGCGAGCGGGTAGGGGATCGACCACCAGACGAATGGAGGCAGACGATGTTCGAGCAGCCGGGAGACCAGCAGGTCGACCCCACCGAGGATGCAACCGCCGGAGCCGAGGGCGTGGGCGCGGATCCCGCCGCCCAAGAGGTCGCCGCCGCCGTCGACCAGCAGGCGCAGGAGTCCAGCGGCACTGCGGCCGAGGGCGAGCCGGAGGTGCCCGACGACGCCAGCGAGAAGATCGCCGCGGCGCAGCAGCACATCGACAGCCTCAACATGGACGAGCAGCGCTCGGCGGCCAAGCGCGCGATGTAGCCGTCGTCGCGGCGGCGGGCCGGCGACGAGCCCGGCCCGCCACGGTTGAGATGCGCGCCGGCGTGCGGCAGGATCAGCGCCAGCGTGACCGAGCTGCTGGTCGCAACGAAGAAGGGCCTGTTCGCCTACGAGGGCGAGCCGGGCTCGCGGTACCGGCAGGCAGCGCGTGCGTTCCCCGGTGAGCCGGTCGAGTACGCGATGCGCGACCCGCGCAGCGGCCGCGTGCTCGCCGCCGTCACGAACCCGTTCTACGGCCCGAAGATCTGGCACGCGGGCGATCCGGCGGGTCAGTGGACACAGGCGGAGGGCGTCGCGCTGCCGCGCGGGGGAGACGAGGCGCTTGCCCGCATCTGGACGCTCGTGGCCGGCGAGGCCGACGACCTCGTCTACGCTGGCGGAGACCCGGGTGTCCTGTTCGAGAGCCGCGACGGCGGCGCCTCATGGCAGCTCAACGACGCGCTCTGGCAGCATCCGACGCGCTCGTCCTGGATGCCCGGCGGCGGCGGGCTGTGCCTGCACTCCATCGTCGCCTGGCCCGGTGACCCGGACCGCCTGGCCGTCGCGATATCGGCAGCGGGGATCTGGCTGACGGACGACGGCGGCGCCACGTGGCGGCGCGGCAACGAGGGCATCGTGCCGCGCTACCTCCCCGAGGAGTCGCGCGCGGAGTCCGACGACCTGTGCGTGCACAGCCTCGCACGCGCGCGCGAAATGCCGGAGCGGATCTTCATGCAGTTCCACGGCGGGGTGTACCGCTCCGATGACGCGGGGGAGACGTGGACCGACATCGCGGCCGGCCTCCCCGGCGACTTCGCCTTTCCGATCGCCGTCGATCCGGCCGATCCCGACAGCGCCTTCGTCATCCCGCTGGCGGCCGACTCCGACCGCGTGACCGTCGGTGGGCACGTCCGGGTCTACGAGACGCGCGACGCCGGAGCGAGCTGGCACGCGCGCGGCGAAGGCCTGCCGCAGCGCAACGCCTACCTGACGGTGCTGCGCCAGGCACTCGCCGGCGTCGGCGAGGGGCCGGCGCTGCAGCTGTACTTCGGCACGACCTCGGGGCAGGTCTTCGGGACGGGAGATGCCGCCGCCAGCTGGTTCGCCGTGGCGGACCACCTGCCGACTGTCCACAGCGTCACCGCGTGCGCCTGACCGCAGAGCACCCCGAACGTGACGGGCACGGTGTCGCGCGCCCGCGGCAGGGGTATGCCGTCGGAATGCAGACGAGTTGCAGCTCACGCCTCGAGCACTGCCTCCCCGCGCTACCGGCCAGCATCGGCCCGCTGCGACGCGCGCTGACGGCGTACGCCGCAAGCAACGGCGCAACTGCGCGGCAGTGTGAGGACATCGCGCTGGCGGCGTCGGAGGCGCTCAGCAACGTTGTCGTGCACGCCTACGTCGGCCACGACAACCCGGGGGACATCCGTGTCGGTGCCTGGAGCGACGGCGACGAGATGCATGTCGCCGTCTGCGACGACGGCATCGGGATGACGCCGCGCGTCGACAGTCCCGGGCTGGGGCTGGGTCTCGCGATCATCGGCCGCGTCTGCGATCGGATTCGGCTCGAGAGCGACGACAGCGCGTGCGGTGTCTGCGTGCTCATGACCTTCGCGATCCGCTGATCCGCGGCCGTTGCGCGAAGGCCCGCTCGGGCCTACAGTTCCCGCCGGGCTGCGCATGTGATCAGGGCGCAGCACCTCCTTCGTGACGCGGGCCGCAACGACCGGATGACCGAGGACACCTCTGCGCAGCGCGACGGGTTTGATGCTGGCGAGCTCATCGAGCTCGGCGAGCTCACGATCAGGTCGGTGCGCGAGGGGGCGGTCCACACCGTCGCCCTCACGCGCGAGCTCGACCTCTTGACAGCCGACGAGGTCGACCGGCAGCTCGTCCGCGCCGAGGCCACCGACGCCGAGTCGATCGTGCTCGACCTGTCTGGGCTGACGTTCATGGACTCGACGGGCGTGCGGCTCGTGGTGAACGCGAACGCCCGCTCGCGCGCCGACGCCGGCCGCCTGACCCTGCGGCGCGGCCAGGCGGCCGTACAGCGTGTGATGGAGCTCTCCGGCGTCGCCACGCTGCTGCCGTTCGAGGACTGACCGGCGCCCGTCAGCGGTGGCCGAGCCGGCGCCGATCGCTGCCCGCCCCCAGCCCCGATCGCTCGGCGACCGCGAGCAGGCCGACGGCGGCGAGGACGGCGACGATGAAGCCGAAGACGTTGAGCTCCATGATGTCCCCGCTGCCGACCGCGTTGGCGACGACGCCGCCCGCGACCGATCCGAGAACGCCGAGGATGAGCGTCCACAGCAGCCCGATCCGCTGACGGCCGGGAAGCAGCAGGCGCGCCAGCAGGCCGATGATGAGTCCGGCGACGATGAATCCGATCATTGGGTTCCTTCCTTGAGACGCAGTCTTGATGGGCTTGCCGCATACCCAGCGCGCATCGGCGCCAGTCGGCGCGCCGCATGCGCACGAGGCGAAGCTGGCGCATGCGCTGCCGCCGGTGCGTGTACGGTCACGTACGGACGAGCGCGGCACGGCCGCGGCACGGAGCGCGAGGCGCAGCGGATCTGCCGGACCGGGTGGCATCCGCGCGCCGAGCAGCTCCCGCCGCGCGACGGCACTGAGGACGCGGATGCGAAGGTGGGTCGAGCGATCGAGGGGGTCTTAGGCGTGTCGCTCGACGATCGCGCCGAGGGCCGACCGCGAGCGCCGATGCTGCAGGGCTCCTTCAGCCGCGAGCCCACTCCGCGGCGAGGTGCACGATGACGGCGGCGGCCGCCGCCATGTCCTGCAGCGACGCCCACTCGCGGACCGAGTGGTAGGCGTGCCCGCCGGTGAAGATGTTCGGCGTAGGCAGTCCCATGGCGCTCAGGCGCGAGCCGTCGGTGCCGCCGCGGATCGGCTCGCGCAGCGGCTCGATCCCCTCCGCGCGGACGGCGGCCGCCGCGTGCTGCACGACCTCCGGGAAGGGGTCGAGGTGAGCGCGCATGTTCGGGTACTGCTCGACGACGTCGATCGCGCAGCAGGCGCCCGGCGTCGCGTCGACCACCCTCTGCGCAGTCGCTCGCAGCAGGTCGGCATGGCCGGCGAGCAGCTCGTCGTCGAAGTCGCGCAGGATCGCGCGGATCCGCGCGCTCGCCGCATCCCCGTGCAGCTCGTAGACGTGGATGAAACCCTCGCGGCCCGATGTCGTCTCCGGCGTCAGCCGGTCCTGCGGCAGCGCCGCGACGATCCGGGCGGCGACGCGCGCGGCGTTCACGAGGATCCCCGTCGCGAGGCCGGGATGCACGTCGACGCCGGTCACGCTGATCGTCGCCTCGAGCGCCGAGAAGGTCTCGTCCTGGATCTCGCCGAGCGTCGAGCCGTCCATCGTGTAGGCGCAGCGCGCGCCGAACGCCTCGACGTCGAAGAGCGTCGCGCCCTCGCCGATCTCCTCGTCGGGCGTGAAGCAGATGCGGATCGTCGGGCGCGGCAGCTCCGGGTGAGCCTGCAGGTGCGCGACCGCCGTCACGATCTCCGCCACGCCGGCCTTGTCGTCGGCGCCCAGCAGCGTGTCGCCCGAAGCCGTGACGACGTCATGCCCGGCGCGCGAGGCGAGGTGCGGCTCTGTCGCGGGATCCAGCGTCGTGCCGTTGCGCGGCAGCGCGATCACCCGGCCGTCGTAGGCGCGGTGCACGATCGGCACGACGCCGGCGCCGGGCGCGTCCGGGCTCGTGTCGACGTGCGCGACCAGGCCGATGACGACGTCCGGGTCGCCGCCGCCCGCGGCCGGCAGCGTCGCGGTGACGTAGCCGTTGACGTCGACCGCAGCATCGGCGAGCCCGACCTCGTCGAGCTCCCGCGCCAGCAGCGCCGCGAGCTCGAGCTGCCCGGGTGTGCTCGGGCACTGCGTGCGGTCGCGCGCGGCCTGCGTGTCGATGCGGACGTAGCGATCCAGCCGCGCGAGCAGGCCGGGCGCGAGCGCCTCGGCGAGGGGCGACGTGTAGTGCGCCATGGGCACATTCCTACTCGATCCCGGCGCCCGTGGGGCGTCGTGAGCGTGAGTCGCGGCGTCGCCGCCACGAGAGCAGCCCGGCCGGACGACCGGCCGAAAGTCCTTCAAGCGCGTGGTCCGCGCGCGGACGGAGAACGCCCACCGGCGCGAGGCGTCGCGGTGCTGAAGCGGATGCTGGAGGGCTCGTGAGCGGCGCGGCCGTTCCGCTGGAACGGCCCCCTGGCAGGCGGTGGCCGGTTGCCGCGCGGCCGCCGATCTGGCAATCTCGGCCGCCGTTGTCTTCCCCGGAGGAGGGTCTCGATGAGCGATTTCGTCGCGCGGCCGCCGTCCGGCGGTCACAGGAGCACGGGCGACCCTCCGGGCGGCGGGGCGCTGCCGGTCCTGCTGTTGTCGGCGCTCGCCGCCACGCTGCTCGTCGGCGTCATCTTCATGGCCCTGCTAATGACCGAAGGCGACGGCACGGCGGTGCCCGTGCAGCCCGCGGGCGCGGTCGGCGCCGGGGAGGACCGCTCCCTTCTGCGGGTGACCTTCGAGGGCGACGGCAGCGGGGAGATCGAATTCGACCCCGGGACCACCTCCTGCAGCCGCAACTGCGAGAAGCCGTTTCCCACCGGCGTACGGCTCACGGTCACCGCGCGGGCGGCCGACGACTCGACCTTCACGGGCTGGGGCCACGCGTGCAGGGGCAAGCGACGCTGCTCGTTCATCCTCGACGACAACCGCTCGCTGACGGTCTCATTCGAGGCCAAGGTCGTGCGTCCGAGCAAGAAGCAGGTCAAGCCCGGATGCGAGGGGCTGCTGCCCGGTGAGATCAACCCGGAGTGCCCCGGCGCTGGCGACGGCGCCGGCGAGCGGCTTACGCGCTCGGACTGCCTTGACGGCCGTGACAACGATGGCGACGGCCTGACGGATGCCGCCCAGGATCCCAGCTGCGACGACGGCCCTCTGGAATCGGGCGGGTCCGCCGCGCCGCCGGTGCCGCCGCCCCCGTCGCGACCCGCCGGCGACTGCGCCGACGGTCGCGACAACGACGGCGACGGCCTGACCGACACCAAGCAGGACCCCGATTGCCTGGAGGGCGACAGCGAGAGCGGCAGCCCCGCGCGCGGCGGCGCAAGCACCCGCCCGCGAGCCGTCTCGGACTGCGGCGACGGCCGCGACAACGACGGCGACGGCCTGATCGACACCGCGCAGGATCCGGGTTGCGAGAAGGACCGCTCGGAGGCTGATTAGCGGCCGCTAGCAGGCGCTCTGCGCGAGGCCGGCGGCGAGCCGGCGGCGCCGCGCGAACCGAGCGGCCTCGAC
>DATMJM010000304.1:0-5575 GCA_035553935.1 Solirubrobacteraceae bacterium | reverse complement strand
GATGCTCTGCGTGACGCTGCAGGGCGATCGCGGCGCCGTCAGCGGGCTGCTCGCGATCGCCGCCGCCGAGCCGGATGGCGCGGTTGGCGCTCCGGCGGCGAGCGCCGCAGCCAGCGTCTGGCTGCGCACGAACGAGGACTCAAGCTGCGGCCGCTCCGAGCCGACGAGTAGCGCAGTGGCCTCGGACCTCGTACTGCCTGCTGTCCGGATCGACGATGCCGTCCTGCGCGCGTCGCTGGACGCGATCATCTCGACCGACGCGCAGGGCGTCGTGCTCGAGTTCAACCCGGCTGCCGAGGTGATGTTCGGCTACGCGCGCGACGACGTCATCGGCGCCGACATGGCGGAGCTCGTCATCCCGCCCGCGCAGCGCGAGGCGCACCGCCGCGGGATGCGGCGCCTGCTCGAAGGCGACGAGGCCCGGATCCTCGAGCAGCGCATCGAGCTCGAGGCCCAGCGGGCGGACGGCTCGCTGCTTCCCGTCGAGCTTGCGATCGCCCGGATCGCGGGCTGCGGTCCGACCGCGACGTACGCGGGGTTCGTGCGCGACCTCACCGCCATCAGGCGCGCCGAGCGCGAGCGCCACGAGCGCATCGCCCGCCAGGCGCTCGTCGTCGCCCTCGGCCAGACCGCGCTGACCGGCGTCGAGCTCGCCGAACTCGGCGATGCCGGCCTGCTGTTCGTGCAGGGCATGCGCTCGATGCTCTGCGTGACGCTGCAGGGCGATCGCGGCGCCGTCAGCGGGCTGCTCGCGATCGCCGCCGCCGAGCCGGATGCGCTGCGCACGGACGACATCGGCTTCGCGCAGGCGATCGCCAACGTCGTCGGCACGGCGGTCGCGCGCTGGCGCGCCGACGAGGAGGTCGCTCGCCTGGGCCTGCACGACCCGCTCACCGGCCTGCCCAACCGGCCGCTGTTCGAGAACCGCCTCGAGCAGGCGCTCGACCGCTCGCGCCGCGACCTGGGCGAGGCCGGCCTGCTGCTCGTCGACCTCGACGGCTTCGGCAAGCTCAACGAGGCCTACGGCCACAGGACGGGCGACGAGGTGCTGGTCGGCGCGGCTGCGCGGCTGGGCGGCGTCCTGCCGGCGGACGCCACGGCCGGGCGCCTCGCGGGCGACCACTTCGGCGTGCTCGTGCCGGAGGCGCGCGGGGACGGCGAGCTGCTGGACCTAGCGCGCGAGATCAACCTCGCGCTGCGCGAGCCGATGCTGGCCGGCGGGCGCGAGCTGACGATCTCGGCCAGCATCGGCACGGTCATGACCGAGCGCGGCGTCGGCACGGTGGCAGAGCTCGTGCGGACGGCGTCGGCCGCCGCGACTCGCGCGCGCGAGCGCGGCGGCGGGCGCGCGGAGCCGGCCACGCAGGGCATGCGGCGCAGGCTCGTGCACGCCGCCGAGATCGAACAGGGGCTGCGGCGCGCGCTCACCGATGGGGAGCTGCGCCTGCACTATCAGCCGATCGTCGACCTGCACGCCGGGGCGATCGTGGCCGTCGAGGCGTTCGTGCGCTGGCAGCACCCCGATCACGGGCTGCTCGCGCCCGGCCAGTTCCTGTCGGCCGCCGAGGCGACGGGGCTCGCGGTTCCGCTGGGCGCCGAGATCCTGTCGATCGCCTGCCGCGAGCTTGCCGAGTGGGAGACCGCGCTCGGCGCCGATCGCGCGATCGCGGTGCACGTCAACGTCTCCGCGCTGCACTTCGCCGCGCCGGACCTCGCCGCTACGGTCTCGCGCGCCCTGCAGCGCAGCGGCCTGGCGCCGGACAAGCTCGTGCTCGAGATCGCCGAGACCATGTTCACCGGCGAGGGCCATGGCGCGATGGCCCAGCTCGACGACCTGCGCGGCGTCGGCGTACGGATCGCGCTGGACCGCTTCGGCACCGGGTACTCGTCGCTCGCGGCGATCCGCCGGCTGCCCTTCGACGCGTTGAAGGTCGACTCGTCGTTTCTCACGGAGCTCGGCCACAGCCCGCGCGACGCGGCGCTCGTCGAGGCGATGATCGGCATCGGCCATTCGCTCGGCCTGCCGATGACCGCCGCCAAGGTCGAGACCGAAGAGCAGCTGAGGCTGCTGCGCTCGCTCGGCATGGACGGCGCGCAGGGCGACCTCTTCGCGCCGCCGCTGTCTGCCACAGCCGCGCTGGAGCTCGTCCGCTCCGAGCGGGTGTGGTCGGGGCTGCTGGACGCGACGCGGCCGCCCGCGCGCTCCGACGTCGCGGTCGCGTCGCCTGCCCCGGCACAGCCGAACGGCGCGCCGCAGGACGCGCCGGCCGGAGCACCCGCGCCCGTCGGGGCGCTGAGCCTCGGCCAGGCGGCTCAGGCACTCGGCATCTCGACGACGACCGCGCGCCGCTGGGCCAACGAAGGCCGGCTCGGCGCGACCCGCACCGCCGGCGGCCATCGCCGGTTCGCGGCGTCTGACGTGCGCCGCCTGCTCGCCGAGCGCGGCCGTCCCGCGATCACGCCCGCCGAGCCGCCGCGCCGACCGCTGCCGACGCTCGCGACGCTGGCGGAGGAGCACGGATCGCAGCTGGCCGAGCTCAGCTGGCGCGGCCTGTACGGCGAACCGCCCGGTGGGTTCTTCGTCGGCGCGGACGGGCTGGCGGCGGCCGACCGCTGGCTGGGGGCGATCGCCTCGGCCGCGGAGACGGCGAACTACGAGATGCTCCACGAGGCGACGCGAGCGCTCATGCGCAGCGCGGAGCGCGCGGGCGCGTCGCTGCTCGAGCGCCATCTCGCGATCGAGCGCTTCGCCGAGACCGCGACCCGCGCGCTGACGCGCCGCGGATGCCCGCGCGACGAGATCGTCGACATCCGGCGTCTGTTCGCCGCGCTCGATCAGCGCCAGCTCGCCGACGCCGGCTAGCGCGCCCGCCTGGGGTCCGGACCCCATAGGCGCGGGCGCATCTCAAGGTCGCGGGCGCGAGGCCGAACACCCAGGCCACGCAGCACCGTCGGCTCATGGAAGAGGCGACGTGGACCATTCCAGGAGGAACCAGACATGCAGCCCGACGGATCGCGGTCCCAGCGGGATCGCGCGAACATCTACGCAGAGCCGGCCGGCACGCCGTGCGCCGAGGCGCTGTTGGCGACGCGGGTCGCGAGCGAGGTGGCTCGCCAGCTGCACGAGGCGGGGCGCGAGCTGCGCTTCTCGCTGGCACCCTCTGCGGCCCGCGTCGAAGTGCTGCTGTGCGACGTCGACGGCGTCGTGCTCTCGCGCATGACGCCGACGCGGGCGCTCGAGATCGCGACCGGCGCGCGCCTCGCCGGAGGAACGCGATGACATCGCTTCGTTGCTCGGCGGCCGTCGCGCCCGAGTGCGGAAGGAGCCTCTCGCGATGAGTCCTCTCGCACTCGGAGGCCTGGCGTCGGGCATGGACACAGACGCCATCATCGGCCAGCTGCTGGCGATCGAGCGCCAGCCGCGCGCGCGCCTGCAGCTCGCCGATACGCGCGCCCAGGCGCGCCAGACGGTCCTGCGCGACCTGGCGACGAAGCTCGGCGCCCTGCGCGACGCCTCGAATGCCCTCAAGAGCGTCTCGTCGTGGGTGCCCGTGCAGCAGCTCATCTCAAGCGACGCCGCGCGCGTGGCGATCCGCGCCGATGCCGGCGCGGGCGTCGCGCCGGGCGCACGCACGATCGAGGTCACGGCGCTCGCCGTCACCGCGCAGCACGCCTTCGCATACACGTCCAGCGCGTCGCCGCAGACGATCACGATCGGCGACTTCTCGCTCGCCGTGGATCCCGACAGCACGCCGGCGACCGTCGCCGCGGCGATCAACGGCCGCGACGACGCACCGGTGACAGCGGTCGTCGCCGGCGGCAAGCTCGTGCTGACGAGCCGCACCGGCGGCCAGGACGGCGACTTCAGCGTCGTTGCCGGCCCGCTGCTGGCCGAGCAGCCCGCCTACGCGCGCGCGGGCTCGGATGCGGCGTATCTGCTCGACGGCGCGCCGAGGACGTCGCCGTCGAACGTCATCAGCGGCGCGATCCTCGGCGCCGAGCTGACGCTGAAGGCCACGACCACGGCGCCGGTGTCGCTGAGCGCCGGCGATCCCGCGCCCGACATGCAGGCCATCAAGGAGAAGGTCAGGGCGTTCGTCACCGCGTACAACAGCGCGGTCGAGTTCATCCGCGGCAAGCTCTCCGAGGAGAAGATCAAGAACCCCGCGACGAGCTCGGAGGCGGCCAAGGGCCTGTTCGGCGGCGACACCATGCTCAGCGGCGTGCTGTCGTCGATGCGGTCGCAGGTCAACGACCTCTCCGCCTACGGGATCTCGACCGGCGCCGCCAGCGGCTCGTCGACGTTCTCGCCGGACGCCGTTGCCGGCAAGCTGAAGGTCGACGACGCCAAGCTCACGGCGGCGCTGGCCGACCCGGCGACGCTCCGCACCGCCCTGGAGGGGCTGGGCCAGCGCCTGTCGGACGTCGTCACGCCGGTCGCCGGGCAGCGCGTCAACAACGCGCTGGACCTCATCACCGCCGATCGCAAGCGGATCGCGGACGCGATCGCGCGCACCGACCAGCGGCTCGCCGTCCGCGAGCAGCGCCTGCGCGCGCAGTTCGCCGCGATGGAGTCGGCGCTCGCGGCCAGCCAGGCGGCGCAGGCGCAGATGGCGGCGCAGCTCGCGAGCCTGTCCCACCGCCACTGAGCGCTCAACCGGCGGGCCGCGCGGCCGACTACCTCAACGTCCCGTTTCTCCCGCCGTCGCACCTCGACGCCGACCCATCGAGAGGACCATGAACGCCTACGCGACCAGCTCCCACGCCTCCTATCGCGAGAGCGCGATTCTCACCGCGCCGCCCGAGCAGCTCGTGATCATGCTCTACGACGGCTGCCATCGGTTCCTCCTGCAGGCGATCGCGGCGATGACCGCCGGCAACGCGGCGGAGGCCGGCGAGCGGCTCGGGCGCGCGACGGCGATCATCGACGAGCTGCAGAGCTCGCTGGACCTCTCCGCCGGCGCGATCGCCCAGCGCCTCGACGGGATCTACGTCTTCTGTCGTCGCCACCTGGCGGAGGGGCTGTGCGAGCGCGACCCGTCCAAGCTCGAGCAGGTCGACCGCCTGCTGCGCCAGCTGCGCGACGGGTGGGCGCAGGCGGCGGCCGCGATGGCCGCCGCGGCCTGATGGAGGATTACGACGAGCTGCTGGCGCTCGCCGAGCGCGAGCACGCGCTCGTGGTCGAGGGCGCTTGGGAGGAGCTCGCGGCGCTCGATCTTCGCCGCCGGGAGATCGCAGCGCGGCTGCCTGCCGTCGCCCCCGCCGCGGCGCGCGGCGCGCTCGAGCGGGCGCATGCCGTGCAGGCGCAGACGACCGCGCTGCTCGCCGCCGGCGTGGACGGCCTGCGGCGCGAGCTGACGACGCTGTCGCAGGGGCGCGTGGCGGTGCGCGGCTACGGCGGCGCGGGTGCGGCTGCGGCCGGCCGGGCGCGGGTGGAACTCTCGGGCTGACGCAGACGTCCGGTACAGGCAGCCCTCAAGACGCGCCACCACCCGCCGACTACCGCCCCGGCAGCGCCAAAGGAGCCACGTGAACCTCTTCGACACGACACAGGTTGGGCTGGAGCGCGCGATCG
>DATMJM010000303.1:0-2887 GCA_035553935.1 Solirubrobacteraceae bacterium | reverse complement strand
GCGTACGCCTTCTCGCACATCAGGCAGTGCGCCTGCGACGGCCACGGACGCGACTCCTCAGCGGCACGCGGAGCACTCGGCGGCGCGCCTCGCGATGACGCGCTTCGCAACCGCGTCAGCGGTCGCCCGGCCTCGGCGAGGTGGGCTCGCCCGACGGCCGTTGGCGCCGGCTCTCCGGCAACTGAGTTGCGGCCTGTCTATCAGCGATGTCTCCGGCGTCGGTCCTCATCGCGGAACGAATCCACGATCCAGCAGTTCGCGCTGCGCCCCACGTCGCGCGACCGTCGCGCGGTCGCGGGCGAGCGCCGCTGGCATGGTCGTCGGCACGGGCGGTGCATAGGTCGCGGCTCATCGCCGCCACCGGCGCGGCGCGAGACCGCCCGCAGTGCGCGTCGGTCGCAAGCCCGGCGCACGCCCATCCACGTCGGCTGAGCGTCCAGCGCGCCGGCGACCCTCGGTAGACTCGGCGCAACTATGAAGACCGACATCCATCCCGAGTACGTCGCGGCGCACGTGCGCTGCACGTGCGGCAACGAGTTCATGACGCGTTCGACGCAGGACGAGATCCACGTCGAGATCTGCTCGAACTGCCACCCGTTCTACACCGGCCGTCAGAAGCTCGTCGACACCGGTGGCCGCGTGGACCGCTTCAAGCGCCGCGCAGCCCGGCGCCAGCCGGCCGCCAAGTAGGCACACCCACGGACGGTCATGGCGGCCGCGCAGCCAGAACCTGACGCGGCCGGCCCGCAGGACCCCACGCTCGTCGCCTCGCGCGACGCGCCCGTCGGCGGCCAAGCGGTCCTCGAGGGCGTGATGATGCGCGGCGTGTCGACCTGGGCGGTCGCCGTCCGCGCGCCGTCACCCGAGCAGGTCGCGGGCGGCCGGCGGATGGCAGGCGACGAGCCCGCCCGCGGCGAGATCGAGGTGCGCAGCTTCCCGCTCGTCTCGCTGCTCAAGCGCCACCGCTGGCTGCGCTGGCCGATCATCCGCGGCGTCGTCGCGCTCGGCGAGTCGCTGAAGCTCGGCCTGACGGCGCTGAGCATCTCCGCGAGCGTCCAGATGCCCGAGGGCGAGAAGGAGATCTCGCGCGGCACCTGGGCCGGCACGGTGCTGCTCGCGCTGGCGCTCGCCGTCGGGCTGTTCTTCCTGCTGCCGGTCGGGATCACGGCCCTCTTCCTAAAGGACGCGCTGGGGAACGCGGTGGCGTTCGTGATCGTCGAGAAGCTCATCCGGATCGCGATCTTTTTGACCTACCTGTGGGCGATCTCGCGGCTGAAGGACCTCGAGCGCGTCTTCCAGTACCACGGCGCCGAGCACAAGACGATCTCCTGCTACGAGGCCGGCCTGCTGCTGACGCCGCAGAACGCCCAGCGCTTCAGCCGGCTGCACCCGCGCTGCGGCACGAGCTTCCTGCTCATCGTGATGATCGTCGCCGTCGTCGTCTTCGCGCCGCTCGGGACGCCCGCCTGGTATTGGCTGCTGATCTCGCGCGTCGTCGGCATCCCGATCGTCGCGGGCCTCGCGTTCGAGGTCATCAAGTGGTTCGGGCGCAACCGCGCCAAGCGCTGGGCGCGCATCCTCATGACGCCCGGCATGAAGCTCCAGCTGCTGACGACGCGCGAGCCCGACGCGGCTCAGCTCGCGGTCGCGATCGCGGCGCTCGAGGCGGTGCTCGCCGTGGAGTCGCCCGACGACGCCGGCGACGACGACAGGGTCGGCATGGAGGTCGTCGCCTAGCGGCGCTCAGGAGCGCCGGCGCCGGGCGCGCACGAGGTACGACGCGGTGGCGGCGGCGAGCACCCCGAGCGCGAGCAGCAGCACCGCCCAGCGGCTCGGGTTGCGCGCCAGGACCGCGATGAGCAGCACGGCGACGACGCCCGCGCCCGCGACCACCACGCGCGGCCGGCGCACCCACTCTCGCATGCGCTCGATCGCCTCATCGACCTCGGGCGGGCGCTCGTAGTCGCGCTCGCGGCGGCCCTGGCGGCCGCGCAGGATCAGCCACGTCAGAAACAGGCAACCGAGCAGGATGACCGCGGCGACGATGGGCACGCAGAAAACGCTACACGCGGCGGCGCGCGCCCACGCCCAGAGCGGCAGATCCGCCGCCACGCTGCGCAGGACAGCTCGTCTACCCTCGGAGGCTGTGATCGAGCAACTCGTCGACCAGATCGAGGCCCGCTTCGCCGACGCTCAGCGGGAGATGTCCGACCCCGACATCTTCGGGGATCGGCAGCGCGCGGCCGCAGCCGGGCGCAACTACCGCCAGCTCCAGGCCGCCGCGAAGCTCGCCGAGGCGTGGCGCCGCGCGGTCGACGACGAGGCGGGGGCGCGCGAGCTGCTCGAGGAGGACGAGGACCCCGAGGTGCGCGAGATGCTCGCCGCCGCACGGGCGGAGATCGAGCGCATCGAGCAGGAGATCCGCCTCGCGCTCGTCGAGCGCGACCCCAACGACGACAAGAACGTCATCGTCGAGATCCGCGCCGGTGCGGGCGGCGACGAGGCGAGCATCTGGGCCGGCGACGTCTTTCGCATGCTCACGAGATACGCCGAGCGGCTCGGGCTCACGGTCGAGACCCTCGAGGTCGGCGAGGGCTCCTACACGTTTGCGATCAAGGGCGCGGGCGCGTACTCCATCTTCAAGTTCGAGGGTGGGACGCACCGCGTGCAGCGCGTCCCGGCGACGGAGTCGCAGGGCCGTATCCACACCTCGACCGCGACCGTCGCGGTGCTGCCCGAGGCCGAGGACGTCGACGTCGACATCGACCTCAACGACCTGCAGATCGACGTCTACCGCTCCTCCGGGCCCGGCGGGCAGTCCGTCAACACGACCGACTCGGCCGTCCGGATCACGCACAAGCCCAGCGGCGTCGTCGTGTCGATGCAG
>DATMJM010000302.1:0-12442 GCA_035553935.1 Solirubrobacteraceae bacterium | reverse complement strand
TTCTTGGCCATGAGGATCGCCTCGGCGTGGATCTCGACGGCGCGCAGCGCGGCTGCCGTGTCAGTGGTGAAGAACGGATTGCCGGTTCCCGCCGCGAAGATCACTACGCGTCCCTTCTCGAGGTGGCGCATGGCGCGCCGGCGGATGTAGGGCTCGGCGACCTCGGAGATCGTGATCGCCGACTGCACGCGCGTGTCGACGCCCTGCTTCTCGAGCGCGTCCTGCATCGTCAGCGCGTTGAGGACGGTCGCCACCATCCCCATGTAGTCGGCGGTCGCGCGGTCCATCCCCGCCGCGGCGCCCTTGAGCCCGCGATAGATGTTGCCTGCGCCGACGACGATCGCCATCTCGATGCCGAGCCCGTGGACGCGCGCGATCTGCGTCGCGACGGCACGGACCCGCTCGGGGTCCGTGCCGTAGTCGAGGTCGCCCATGAGGGCCTCGCCGGACAGCTTCAGCAGGACCCGCTTGAACACGGGCTCGAAGGTCATCTCCCGGCCGAGACTACTCGCCGACGGCGAAGCGGCTGAAGCGCCTGATGACGACGTTCTCGCCGGTCTTGGCGGACAGATCCGCCCGCAGCTGCTCGATGGTCTTGCCCTCGAAGCGATCGGAATTGACGTGCTGCTGCTTGAGCAGGACGGTCTCCTCCATCCACTTGCGCAGCTTGCCCTCGGCGATCTTGCCGCGCACGTTCTCGGGCTTGTCGGCGGCCTGTCCCTCGAACACGCGCAGCTCGGCCTCGCGCTCGGCGTCGGGGATCTCGTCCTCGGAGACGTAGCGGGTCGTCGGCGAACCTGCGACGTGCATCGCGACGTCCTTGGCGAACGCCACGAACTCGTCGTTGCGCGCGACGAAGTCGGTGTTGCAGTCGACCTCGACGAGCACGCCGACCTTGCCGTTGGCGTGGATGTAGGACTGGACGGTTCCTTCGGTGGCGTCTCGGCCGGCGAGCTTGCCGATCTTGTTGCCGAGCTGGACGCGCAGCAGCTCGACGGCGGCATCGAAGTCGCCGCCGGTCTCCTGCAGGGCGCGCTTGCAATCCATCATCCCCGCGCCCGTCTGGTCGCGCAGGGCCTTGACGTCCTTGGCGCTGATGTCACTCACTGGTCGGTACCTCGGTGTCGCTGACGGATTCGTTCTCGGGCGCCTGCTCGGATGCCCCCGCGGCCGCCGCCGGCTCGGCGGGTGCCGCCTTCTTGCGCCGCGCGCGCTTCGGCTTGGCGGGCGCCGCGGGCGCGGCCTCCCCCGGCGCGGCCGCGTCCGCCGGCTCGGTCGGCGGCGATGCGGGATCGGGCGTCCGGTCCTCGGCGGGCGGCGCCGGATCGGGCGACGCCCCCGTGACGTTGTCCTTCTCAGCCGGCGCGACCTCGGTGTTGGCGGCCTGCGGCACCCGCGCGTCGGCGGGCGGGCGTCCGCCCTCCTCGACGGCCGCGGCGACCTCGGCTTCGGCGGCCTGGCGGTCGCCGCCGCCCTTGGCGTGCACCTTCGCCTCGTCCGGATCGGCCGGGACGGGTTGTGCCGCGGCGGCCTCCGCGGCCTCGGCTTCGGCGGCCGCGGCGGCGCCGCGGGCCGCCTCGGCGGCTTCGCGCTCGGCCTGCGCGGCGGCCTCGCGCGCGGCCTGCTCCTCGGCCTCGCGGCGGGCGCGCTCCTCGGCGGCCGCCCGCGCCTGCTCCTCGGCCTCCTTGCGCTGCTGCTCCTCGCGGGCGCGGTGGACGGAGCTGCCCTCGCCGACCACCTCGCCGATCGCGCGCGTGATCAGCGCGCACGACCGGATCGCGTCGTCGTTGCCAGGGATGACGAACTCGATCCCGTCGGGATCGCAGTTGGTGTCGACGAGGCCGATGATGGGGATCCGCAGGCGCTGCGCCTCGCGGACGGCGATCTCCTCGACCTTGAGGTCGATGACGACCATCGCCTCGGGCGGCCGCGTCATGTTCTTGACACCGCCGAGGTTCGCGCGCAGCTTCGTGAGGTCGGCCAGGGCCGCCATGCGCTCCCGCGTCGGCAGGAGCTCGAGCTGGCCCTCGGCCTCGTAGCGCTCGAGGTCGTGCAGGCGCTTGATGCGCTGGCTGATCGTCTGGAAGTTCGTCAGCAGCCCGCCGAGCCAGCGATGGTTGACGTACGGCATGCCCGCCTTCTCGGCGGCGTCCTTCACGGCGTCGCGCGCCTGCTTCTTGGTGCCCACGAACAGCACGGTGCCGCCGCGGTGGGCGACGGCCGAGGCGAACTCCTGCGCCTCGCGCAGCAGCCGCTCGGTCTTCAGAAGGTCGATGACGTAGATGCCGCCGTTCTCGCCGTGGATGAAGCGGCGCATCTTGGGGTTCCAGCGGCGAGTCTGGTGGCCGAAGTGCACGCCGGCCTCCAGCAGCTCCTTGATCCCGATCTGGGCCATGGATTCCTGCTCCTTAGGGTGGTGGTGCTTGGCTTGTGGCCCGCCGGCATGCGCGCGACCCGGCATCGGAGCCGGGCAGGACCGCATCGCAAAGACCCGGCGGGGTCGTTGGACGTTCGTCTAGGAAGGCGACAAGTTTACGCAAGCTTGAGCGCGACGTAACGTTATGTGCTGTGCGGGGCGAGTCCTCCCTTCCCCTACCTCCGGTGGGCTCGACTCGCGATGTGGGGTGGCGGGGCGGCCTTTGGACAGGCCGCCCCGTCGCGCTTGACCGCGAACCGCGCTCACGCAGCGGCACGCTCGAGCGCCGACCGAAGGTCGGCGGGCAGCGGCGACGCGAGGTCGAGCGGCTCGCCGGTGACCGGATGCGCGAACGCGAGGCGGGCCGCGTGCAGGAACTGGCGCTCGAGCCCGTACAGCCCGCCGCGCCCGTAGTCGCGGTCGCCGCACACGGGGTGACCGATGGCGCGCATGTGGACGCGGATCTGATGCGTGCGGCCGGTCTGCAGGCGCACGCGCAGCAGCGTCGCCGCGGGCAGCGCGCGCTCGATCTCGAAGTGCGTGATCGCCTCCTTGGAGGTCTTGGCGTCCGCGTCCACCGACATGAGCATCCGCTGGCGCCGGTCGCGGCCGATCGGCGCCTCGATCGTGCCGCTGCGCGCGGGCGGCCTGCCCTCGACGAGGGCGAGGTACTCGCGCCGGATGGCGCGACCGGCGAGCGCGGCCTGCAGGGCCCTGTGGACGGCGTCGTCCTTGGCGACGACGAGCAGACCGGAGGTGTCGCGGTCCAGCCGATGCACGATTCCCGCCCGCCACGCCTCCTCGCCGCCCGCCGCGCGTCCCGCCAGCGCCTGCGCGAGCGTGCCCTCGCGGTGCCCGCGCGCCGGGTGCACGACCACCCCGGCGGGCTTGTCGACGACGATCAGGTGCTCGTCCTCGTAGACGACGCCGAACGGCGCGACGGGCGCCGCCGCGTCGGGCGCATCGGCCTCCTCCGGCGCCTCGTCGACCACAACGTGCTCGCCGCCGGCGACGCGGTGGTTCTTGCGCACGGCCGTGCCGCCGACGAGCACGCGCCCTGCGGCGATCAGCCGCTGGGCGCGGGAGCGCGAGCCGAGCGGCTGCGCGAGCAGCACGTCGAGGCGCTCGCCGGCGGCCTCAGGCGGAACGCGAAGCTCGATCGCCACGGTCCATCACGACCAGCAGGATGACGACGCCGCACGTGATGGCGGCGTCCGCCACGTTGAAGGCCGGCCAGTAGGGCACCTTGAGGAAGTCGACGACAGCGCCCTCGCGGATGCGGTCGGCGATGTTGCCGAGTGCGCCGCCGAGCAGCAGCCCGGTCGGCAGCCACATGAGCCGCTGGCGCGCGTGATGCGCGAAGTACACGAGCAGCGCGCAGACGGCGATCGCGATGACGACGGCGACGATCGCACCGCCGCCCTGCAGCTGGCCGAACGCGATGCCGCTGTTGCGCGTGTTGACGAGCTTGATCCCCGCAACGACCGCGCGCTCCTCGCCGCGCTCGAGCGACGCCGTCACGAGCGCCTTGACGACCTGGTCGGCGGCGAGCACGACCACGAGGACGCCGGCGGCGCGCCGCCACGCGCCGCGCGCTGTCCGCGCTGTGCCCGGGGTCACCCGCGAATCAGGCCGATGAGGAAGAAGCCGACGATCTGCAGGACGAGGATCGCCACGATCGGGCTGACGTCGACCGGCCCGATCGGCGGGATGAAGCGGCGAAACAGCCCGAGGTACGGCTCGGTCACGTCCCGCAGGAAGCCGAGCGTCGCGCTGGACCAGCGCGAGTACGGGATCCGGCCGCCGAAGGAGAAGATCAGCGACGTGATGATGTACGCGAAGATGAGGATGATGTAGACGTACAGCAGCGCCGTCAGGAAGTCCGCGATCGAGTCGCGCGCCGTCGCCAGGACGAGGATCGCCGCGCCGCCCATCAGGCCACCATCGCCTGCATCGCGTCGTCGAACGCCGCGCGCACGCCGCCGCGCTCGAGTGCCGCCAGTCCTCGCGCCGTGATCCCGCCCGGCGACGTGACCATCCGCCGGACGGCGAGCGTGTCCATCTCGCGCTCCGGCAGCAGCGCGGCGGTTCCCGCCATGCTCTCGACGACGAGCAGGCTCGCGATGTCGGGCGGCATCCCGGCGCGAACGCCGGCATCGACCTGCGACTCGACCACCAGCGCCCAGAGCGCCGGCGCGGAGCTCATGAGCCCGGTCGCGACATCCATGTGCGACTCGTCGATCGTGCTGACGACGCCGACGCGCAGGAAGAGCTCCCTCGCCTGCCGCGCCAGCGACTCGTCGCGTTCACCCGGACGAGCCATGCACGTGACGCCCCTGCGCACCTCGACCGGCACGCTCGGGATCATCCGCACGACCGGCGTCGCGCCGTACGCCGCCCGCAGCGCGTCGACGCGGACGCCGCCGAGGATCGAGACGACGCCCTTCGCGCGTCCGCCGATCTCGGCGGCGACGCGCTCCAGGCCCGTGGGCTTGTGCGCGAGCAGGACAGCGTCACAGGCCTCGGCGAGCTCCGCGTTGGAGTCGAAGACGTCGCCGCCGAGCTCGGCGACGAGCGCCTCGGCCCGCGGCCGGAACGCGTCGTGGACGAGCACCGGGACGCCCCAGCCCCGTGCGAGCGCACCGGCCATGTTCCCCGCCCCGACGAGCCCGAGCTTCATCTGCCGCGAACCTGGTTCACGACTGGTTGAAGAAGCCCTTCTCGATGAGCTCGGCCTTCTCCTCGGCCGAGATCTGCACGTTGCGCGGGGTGAGCATGAAGACCTTGTGCGCGATGCGCTGCATGCCGCCGTCGAGAGCGTAGGTCAGGCCGCTGGCGAAGTCGATCAGCCGCTTGGCGAGGTCGTTGTCCGTCGACTGGAGGTTGAGCACCACCGGGATCGACTGCTTGAACTTGTCGGCGACCTGCTGCGCATCGTTGAAGGACTTCGGGATGACGAGGTGCACGCGGACGTCGCCGCCGTTGCGCGCACGCTCGACCGGCCGCAGCGCGGTCGTCGCCCGCGTGCTGCGGGGCTCGTCGTCGGCGAAGATGTCGTCGAAGTCATCGCGCTGGCGCCGGCGCGACGACAGCCGCCGGACGTTGGGTCGGTCGCGGTATCGGTCTTCCATCTCGGCCTCCGGCTCGACTGCCGGGCGCATACGCTCCGCCCGCTCACGGTCGCGCTCGCGAGCGATCTCGGCCTCGCGGCTGCGCTGGCGCTCGACCTCGAACTCATCGACGTACGGGCGCTCCTCGGCGAGGCCGAAGTACACGAGCGCACGATGCCAGGAGTCACGGAACGCCATACCACAGGAAGGTTAGACCTCCCCGCACGTTCTCCTGCACGGTCGCTACCGAAACAGGCGGCTGCCGATCCGCACGATCGTCGCCCCCTCCTCGACGGCGACCTCGTAGTCCTGAGTGGTGCCCATCGACAGCTCGGCGAGGCGGCGCTCTGCGGCCAGCTCGCGCAGCTGCGCGAACCAGCGTCGGCTGTCGGCGGGCTCGCGCGCCAGCGGCGGCATCGTCATGAGCCCGGCGACCGGTACGGGGCAGCGCTCGAGGAATCCGTCGAGCTCGGCCGGCGCAACCCCCTCCTTGTCCTCCTCGCCCGCCACGTTGACCTCGACGAGCACGCGCAGCTGTGGCGGCGCATGCTTGCCGAGCTGCGTGAGCACCGAATCGGTGCAGACGGAGTGGATCATCCGCACGAGCGGGGCGATCTGCTTGACCTTGCGGCTCTGCAGATGGCCGATGAAGTCCCATGTCAGGGCGTCACAGGCCGCGATCTTGGCCTCGAGGTCCTGGGCGCGGTTCTCCCCCGCGACGCTCACGCCGCCCTCCGCCAGCGCGCGGAGCTGCGCGGCGGGGACGTACTTGACGGCGGCGACGATCTCCACGCCCTCGGGGTCGCGACCGGCCCTGGCGGCTGCTGCCGCGATCCGCTCGCGCACCTCCGCGAGGTTCGCGCGCACGCGTTCGGCCGTCAGGCCGCTGACCTGCTCGGTCAACCGCCGGCGTCGCCGACGCGCCAGACGGCGCTCGCCTGGCGGCCGGTGTCCTTCGGGTCGCCGCCGTAGTCGCGGCGATGCGAGTGAAACAGGCTGCGCGGCGCGCACATCGTGCAGATGTCGACATCGTGGATCCGGTCGAGCGCAACGCCCGCGTGCTGCAGCTGCAGGCGGGCGATGTGCTTGAGGTTCGCGTGGTTGCTCAGCCGCGCCGTCCCGCGCCCGTACTTCATGAACGCGCGGTGCACCCACGTGTTGACCTCATAGCAGCACACGCCGATGCCGGGGCCGATGGCGACATGGGTCTCGTCACCGGCGCCGGCTTCGCGCAGCGCCTCGACGCCGTTGCGCAGCACGTCGGCGGCGAGGCCGCGCCAGCCCGCATGGATCATCGCGACGGCCTCGGGCGCGAACATCGCCACCGGCAGGCAGTCCGCTGTCACGACGACCGCTGCGACGTCCTCGAGCGGCGTGGCGATCCCATCGGCCTCGATCGGAGCGGCGCCGGGCTCGGGCAGCTCGGTGACCACCTGCACGTCGGAGCCGTGGACCTGCTTGGACTCCAGCCAGCGCTCGCGCGGGATGCCGATGAGCTGCGCGACGCGCTCGCGGTTCTCCTCGACCGCGGGCATGTAGTCGTTCGTGTCGAGGCCGACGTTGAGCTCCTCGAACGGCTCGCCGGACACGCCGCCGCGACGGGTCAGAAACAGCGCGCGGCCACCGGGAAGCTCGACGCCGATGTGGTCGCCGACAGCCTTGAACGGCGGCTGGAGCCGATCGCCCCAGACGTTCCTCGACTTCATCGGAGTCGTGACCCCTCTGCGCGCCGTCGCCATCACCTCATTTGTAGCACCTCGTCACGATGTCCCTGCGCCGGGCCGCAGAGCCGCCTCGAGCTCCGCGTCGCGACCGGCGCCCACGGCGCCGTCCATGCGCAGGTCGAGCACGGCCTGCAGGCGCCGCCCGATCTCCGGCCCCTCCGAGATCCCGGCGGCGAGCAGATCGTCTCCGGTGATCTGCAACGTCACGTGGCGCAGTTCCTCCAGCCAGCGCCGTGCGGGCCCCGCGCCACCCCGCGCGCCGGCGAGCGCGACCGCCTCGACCGGCAGTCCGCGCAGCGTGCGCGCGAGCCGGGACGGCGGGCGGGGCGCGTCGTCGAGCGCCGGCGCGCGCAGGCACGCGCGCACGATCGCCCGCTCGGCGGCCGTGAAGCCGAGGTCGTCCAGCGCGGCGTCGTCGGGCGCTGCCAGCGACGCCGCCAGCACGAGCAGGTCGCGCCGCCACTCGCCGGCGGGCAGCAGGCCCAGTGCACGCTCGGTCAGCGCCCGGTCGGGCGCGAGCCACGGCGCGAGACCGAGCGCCACCGCGGACTCGAGTGCCGCGACCGGGTCGCGCTCGCTCAGCGCGAGGCGCAGCTCGTTGCCGATGCGCGCGCCCGAGACCGTCGCGGGCGCACCGGCGGCGACGGCCTGCGCCGCGAGCCGCTCGGTGCGCTCCTCGAGCTCGAAGCCCAGCCGCGCGGCGTAGCGTGCGATCCGCCACAGGCGCGTCGGGTCGTCCGTGAAGCTCGCGTCGTGCAGGACCCGCAGCCGCCGCGCCCGCAGGTCGTCGAGGGCGTGCTCGACCATCCGCAGCGCACCGGTCGCGAGGTCGAGCGCGATGGCGTTGACCGTCACGTCGCGGCGCTCGAGATCCTGCTCGATGCCCGCCGCGAAGACGTCCGGCAGGGCGCCCGGCCTGGAGTACCTCTCGCCGCGAGCGCTGGCGAGGTCCCAGCGGCAGCCACCCGAGCGCGCCGTCGCGGTGCCGAAGCGCGCGTGCACGACCTGGTCGAGGTCTGCCCCCAGGCGGCGCGCGAGCGGCTCGACGCCGCCCTCGACGACGACGTCGAGCTCGTGCGGCTCGCGGCCCAGCAGCAGGTCGCGCACGGCGCCCCCGACGAGATGCACGCCGCCGCTGCCCTCCGCCGCCTCGAGCAGGCGCCGGCCGCAGGGCAGCGCATGCAGGCGCTCGCGCAGATCGTCCATCGCGACAGTCTCGCGCGCCCGGGCGACCGGCGAGGCGCGACGTGCGGACCGGCGGGCCTTCTACCATGGGCGGCGTGAACCCTTCGCCCCGCGGCGAGCGACCGCTGCCGCGGCTCGCGATCGGGGCCGTGGTCCTCGTGCTCGGCGTCGCAGCCGCCCTCCTGGCGTTCGGCGGCTCCGGCGACGAGTTCAATCCTGACGTCGGATTCGTCGAGACGAACGAGACCACGCCCTCCGCGACCGCGCCGCGCGCCCGATCAGACGGCCATCCGGCCGACGACGGCTTTGCGTGGCCGGTGTACGGCTACTCCAAGGCCCGCACGCACCATCTGCCGCTGCGCAGGGCGCCGCGGCCGCCCTACCGCCAGGCGTGGGCCGAGCGCGGCAGCGTCCTGCTCGAGTTCTCGCCCGTCCTCTGCGGGCGGCGGCTGTACCAGCTCAAGAACAACGGCGCCCTCTACGCGATCTCGCGCACGACCGGCCGTGTGAGCTGGAAGCGCAAGCTCGGCACGCTCGCAGCGGCCTCGCCGGCCTGCTACCGCGGGACGATCTACTCGGTCCTGCTGCAGCGCCACCGCGGCGTGGACGCCGGCCGCGTCGTCGCGGTGTCCGCGCGCTCGGGCCGCACGCGATGGTCGCGCAAGCTGCCCAGCCGCGCGGAGTCGTCGCCGCTCGTCGATCGCGGCCGCGTGTTCCTCGGCAGCGAGGACGGGACCGTCTACTCGCTGCGCGCCAGCGATGGCAGCGTGCGCTGGAAGGCCCGTGCGGCGGGGGCCGTGAAGGGCGCGCTCGCGCTCGACGGCGGCAAGCTGTACTTCGGCGACTACGGCGGCAAGGTGCACGCCATCCGCCGCTCCAACGGCAAGAAGGTGTGGGAGAGCTCGCCCGGCGGCGGCCCGCTCGGCATCGGCGACGGCAACTTCTACTCGTCCGCCGCCGTCGAGTACGGCCGCGTGTACATCGGCTCGACGAACGGCGACGTCTACTCGTTCTCCAGCGCCGACGGCAAGCTCGCCTGGCGCCACCGCACCGGCGGCTACGTCTATGCGTCACCCGCCGTCGGCCAGGTCCCCGGCGGCCGGCCGACGGTCTACATCGGCTCGTACGACGGGCGCTTCTACGCGCTCGACGCGCGCACGGGCCGGCCGCGCTGGACCCGCGCCCTCGGCCAGAAGATCTCCGGCGCGGCTACCATCATCGGCGATCTCGTCTTCGTCTCGGACCTCGACAAGCGCACGACGTGGGCGCTCGGCGCGCGCACCGGCAAGACCGTCTGGAAGACCGCGCGCGGCGGCTTCAACCCGGCGATCAGCGACGGCCGGAGGATCTACTTCACGGGGTACTCGTCGCTCTTCGCGCTGGATCCCAGGGGGCGCCCGTTCGAAGGCCGGCAGCGGCGCTCGCCCGAGGAGCGGCGCGCCGCCGCACGCGCCAGGCGTGCCGCGGCGCGTGCGCGGGCCAGGCAGCGCGCGCGGGCGCAGCGGACGCGCCAGCTGCGCTACCGCTTCGCGTCCCACGGCCACCGCCACAGCCCCGCGCTCGGCTACCGGCGCAGCTGCCACCGCCACCGCCACGTCTACAGGCTCCGCGGCCGGACGATCGTCCTGCGCCACGACCACTGCCACGGGCACACGCGCCGGCGCTGATCCCGTGCAGGTGCCGGCCGCGCTGCGCTAGCGCCGCACCGCGATCCCGGCTGCGACGAGGTGATCCTTCGCCTCGCGGACGCGGCACGTCCCGTAATGGAAGATCGAGGCCGCGAGCGCGGCGTCCGCACCGGCCCGCAGCGCGTCGGCCAGGTGCTCGAGGCGGCCCGCGCCGCCCGACGCGATCACGGGCACGCCGACGGCTCCGGCCACGGCGCGCGTGAGCGCGATGTCGTAGCCGTCGTTCGTCCCGTCGCGGTCCATGCTCGTCAGCAGGATCTCCCCCGCGCCGCGCTCGACGCCCTCGCGCGCCCACTCCACGACGTCCAATCCGGTCGGCGTTCGGCCGCCGGCGACGAAGACCTCCCAGCCGGCGCCTGCTGCAGAGCACCGCCCTGCGCGGGCCTTCGCGTCGATCGCCAGCACCACGCACTGCGCGCCGAAGACGTCGGCCAGCTCGCCGACGAGCGCCGGCCGCGCGACGGCCGCGGAGTTGACCGAAACCTTGTCAGCGCCGGCGTCCAGCACGCCCTGGGCGTCGTCGGCGGAGCGGATGCCGCCGCCGATCGTGAACGGGATGAAGCATTCGTCGGCGACGCGCCGCGCGAGCTCGACGACCGTGTCGCGCTTGTCGCTCGTCGCCGTGATGTCGAGGAAGACGAGTTCGTCGGCGCCCTCGGCGTCGTAGCGCGCCGCGAGCTCGACGGGATCTCCGGCGTCGCGGATGTCGACGAAGTTCGTGCCCTTCACGACGCGGCCGGCGTCCACGTCGAGGCATGGGATGACGCGCTTGAGATGCACCTCGCGAGACTAGCGCTCGGTCCGCCCCGGGCGGCGGGCAGCGCGGCTGCCGCGCCGGTCCGCCTCACCGCACCGGCACGCCGCTCGACGCACCGCTAGGGCCGCGGCCAGATCCGCTGTGGGATCGGCGGCGGCGGCGGTGGCGGCGGCGCCACGAACTGCGTGGCGGCCGGCCGCGGCGGAGGCGGAGGCGGCTCCGGCCGCGGCCGCGGCGGCAGCGCCGATGCGTCCTGCGGCGGCACGCTCTCCGGCGGCGCGACCTGCTCGACGGCGACCGGTGCCGGCTCAGGGCCAGGCGCACGCGCAGGCGTGCGACGCGGAGCGGGAACGCGCGCGATCCTCGGCGCCGGAGCTGCGCGGGCGGGCGCGGGCGAGGATTGCGTGCGCGCGGGCGCGACGGCGATCGGCTGCGCGGCGGCCGGCTGCGCGGCGGGGGCGGACGCGCGCGGCGCGGGCGCCGGGCGCGGGCCGGACGAGTTTGCGGGTGGCGCGGCCGCCGGCGCGGCGGCGGACGTCGCCGCGGCCGCGCCGACCTCCGGCGGGACGTCCCGCGCCCCGACGACAGCGTCGCGCGTGTGCGGTGCAAGGACGGCGAGCAGCAGCACGATGCCGGCAGCGGCGCCCGCGAGCACGTCGCGGCGCAGGCGCCGTCCCAGCAACCGCCGCGACCGCGGCGAGGGCGGCGCGCTCCAGCGCCGGCCGATCGCCTCGCCGGCGTGGGCGATCGTATCGCGGCGCAGCACCTCCAGGGCGGGGATCGCAGCCCACGCGCGGTACGACGCGCCGGCCTCGGCCATCGCCTGACGCCCCAGCACGCAGGTCTCGCACGACGCCAGATGGTCGTCGAGCCAGGCGTCCGCGCCGAGCTCGCCGTCGTCGCGCATCGCGATCAGCCCGAGCGCGCGCTCGCAGGCGGCGGTCGCCGGCGCGATCGACTGCAGAGCCGTGCGCCGCAGCGCGTCGCGCAGGCCGATCCGCGCGCGCGAGATGAGCTGCGCGACGGAGTTTCGGTTCATGCCCATCAGACCGGCGATCTCGTCGTAGGACATGCCCTCGAGCTCGCGCAGCGCGAGGACCTCGCGCTGGCGTGGCGGCAGGGTCGCGTTGGCGGCGCGGATCTCCTCCTGCTGAGCACCGAGCAGCACCCGCCGGCCGGGATCCTCCTCGGGCGGCGGCGGATCCGTCCCGACGGGCCGCGCCGCGTCGGGCAGCTCCTCGAGGGGCTCGGCGCGCCGCGCCGCGGCGATGACGTCGTAGCTGGCGTGGCGCACGGACGTCAGCAGATACGAGCCGAAGTCCAGCTCGCGGCCGGCCATGTGCGGAAGCCGCGCGAGCACCTTGACGAAGGCCTCCTGCGTCGCGTCGGCCGCGTCCTCGCGCGTGCCGCAGATCCTGTAGGCGAGGTTGAAAGCCCGGTGCTCGTGACGATCGTAGAGCTCGGCGAACGCCGCGCAGTCGCCGTCGACTGCTGCTCTGGCCAGCGCCTCGTCGTCGGTCGGCGGCATCGCGACGACGCTACCGCCGCGGGTACCCGCGGCG
>DATMJM010000301.1:0-2558 GCA_035553935.1 Solirubrobacteraceae bacterium | reverse complement strand
AGCCCGCGGCCCCTCCGCGGCTGCCTCGGACCCGACGCGACGACGGTCGTGAGATGCCCGTGACGCGCGCACGGCGACGCGCGCTCAGCGGGGCGCTGGCGGCGATCGCGCTCGTCGCGGCGCCGGCCAGCGCATCCGCGCAGGCCGTCGCGCCGCCCTACGCGCTGGCGCCCGACGGCGCGGGGGTCGCAGCGAGCCCGACGGCCGTCGGCAGGACGCTTGCGCTGCAGGTGCGACGGACCGCCGGAAAGGTCGAGTTCTCGCCCGCCGCCTCCGTCATCGACTCCGCCCTCGTCCCCGGCTGCAGCAGCGCCGGCGGCACGACGACCTGTGACGAGTCGCTGATGACCGCGCACCTGCGCCTCGAGGGCGCGATCCTCGAGATCGGGGTCTCCGGGCTCGTCACCACCGAGCTGGTCGTCGTCGGCGGCGCCGGCAACGACATCGTCAACGTCGACGCCGCGCCGGCGCCCGCGAGCATCGGCACGTTGTCGCTCAGCACGGGCGCCGGCTCCGACGAGGTGACGATCGCCGGCAACGTCGGCGCCATCGCGCACGCGACACCCGATCCCGGCGACGATCGCTACACGATCACGAGCTCGACCGTCAGCGGCGACCTGCAGCTCGGCGACGGCAGCGACGTCGCCGCGTCGGCGTCGCCGAGCGTCACCCTGCGCGGCGAGGGCGGCAACGACGCGTTGAGCGGCGCGGGGCCGCTTTACGGAGGCCCCGGCAGCGACGTCCTCAAGCCGACGGTCCTCGGGCAGCCGGCGGACGGCGACGCCGGCGACGTCGACCGCCTCAGCTTCGACCTGGTCGCCAGCGGTCTCGGCCTCACGAAGAGCGCAACCACCGTCGACGTCGCCGGCGGCGTCTCCAAGACCGGCATCGAGGTGCTCGAGGGCAGCCGCGGCGACGACGTGATCGCCGGCAGCGCCGCGGCCGACGCGCTCTTCGGCGGCGAGGGCAACGACACGCTGCGCGGCGGTGGCGGCGGCGACCTGCTAGACGGCGGGCCCGGCGACAACCTCGTCGACTACGTCTCGTCCGCGCTCGCGGTGAACGTCGACCTCGCGTCCGGCACGGCGACCGTGGGCGGCGTCGCCGACACGCTGGCCTCGTTCCGGCGCGTCGCGACGGGGGCGGGCAACGACGTCCTGACGGGAACGACGGCCGACGAGGTCTTCGACGCGGGCCCTGGGAACGATCGCATCGACGCCGGCGCCGGCAGCGACATCCTGCACGGCGGCGACGGCGACGATGTCCTGCGCGGCGGCCACGGCAGCGACCCGCTGATCGACGGCGGGCCCGGCCGCGACACCGCGACCTACGACGAGCGCACGGCCAGCGAGCCGCTGACGATCTCGCTCGCGACGCCCGGCGACGACGGCGCTCCCGGCGAGAACGACGCGCTCGTCGCGATCGAGGACGTCATCGGCGGTGCGAGCAACGACGTGCTCAGCGGCGACGACGGCCCGAACACGATCATCGGCGGCGCGGGCCTGAACACGATTTTCGGTGCCGGCGGCAACGACGTGCTCGTCGGCGGCGACCTGCGCGACGTCATCGTTGGGGGCCCCGGCAGCGACGTCCTGCTGGGCAACGGCGACGACGACTCGATCGACGCCTTCGACGGCGAGCCCGACGTCGTCGACTGCGGTCCCAGCGCCGACGACGACGCGCAGGTCGACGCCGCCGATCAGGTCGCCGGGTGCGAGTACGCGCGCCGCGGCGACGTCCCGGTCCCCGTCGACGCCGACGGCGACGGCGCGGTCAGCGGGTTCGACTGCAACGACGCCGACGCCGCGATCCATCCCGGAGCCCGCGACCTCCCGGGCGACCGGATCGACCAGAACTGCGACGGCTTCGACGAGCCGGTGCCCTTCGTCGAGTACGGCCTCACCCTGCGCTTCTCGAAGCCCACGTCGCGCGGGCGCCGCGTCTCACGCCTCGTCGTGCGCAACCTGCCGCGCGACCACCGGGTGCAGGTCACCTGCAAGACGACCAAGCGCTACGCGAAGCGCTGCCCGTTCACGCGCCGCACGAAGCGCCCCTCGCGCGCCGGGAACGTCTCGCTCACCTCGCTGTTCCGCAAGCGGGTGCTGCCGCCCGGCACGAGGATCGAGCTGCAGATCACCGCACCGGGCTTCAACGGCAGGGTCCGGCGCTTCACCGTGCGGCGCGTCGGCGTCGTACGCGATCAGCGGCTGTGCCTGACGCGGGGCCGGACGATCGCGCGCCCGTGCCCGCGCGGCGAGGAGTGAGCTCCGCGGCTAGATGATGCCCTGGCGCACCGCGCGCGCGATCGCCTGCGAGCGGCTGCGCGCGCCGAGCTTGACGACGACGTCGCCGAGCACCTTCTTGACGGTCCGCTCGCTGTAGTGCAGCTCCTCGCCGATCTCGCGCGTCGGGAGGCCGTCGGCGACGAGCGCCAGCACGCGCTGCTCGCGCGACGTGAGCTCCGGGCTGGTGGCCGTCGCCGGCGCGGGCAGATGGCTGCGGTACGTCGCGAGCATCGTCGTCGCCCCGGCGGCGATGGCGCGCACGCTCAGGCCCAG
>DATMJM010000300.1:0-2659 GCA_035553935.1 Solirubrobacteraceae bacterium | reverse complement strand
GTGGAGAAGCTGTCGAACCCGTAGTGCTGCATGATCACCACCGGACGATCGGACCGCCCTACGTGGCCGCAAGGTCCTCCTTGAGGAACTTGAGCGAGCCGTGGACTGCGACCTCTCCTGCGTTGACGAAGTGGACGTCGTGCCAGTCCCAGGAGTACAAGCCGCCGGTGTAGGAGAGGTCAGGGTTCTCTCCTGGGCCGTACGCCTTTAACGGACCCGAGCCGCTCCTCACCGCCGCGCGCCCGCGCAGGAGGATCTCCCGGTTGATCGCTTCGGGATCCTTGCACCGGTCCGTCGCGAAGTGGCAGTCCGTTGAAGTGTAGGGCTCGACGTCGTGGTTGCCGATCGTCTCGTACCACAGGCGGTTGATCGTGCCGGCGGGACTGGGCACGTACAGGTCCTCGGTGCCCGGGTAGAGCCCGGGGGGCAATGGCGGTGGAGTGGGATTCGGAAGACTTACGATGAGCTTTCGGTACTCGAGCCACTCGTCCAGGCGGGTGTTCTGCGTGAGGTCGCCGGCGATCAGTGCTCCGCGCAGCTTGCGATTCGGGTCTTCGAGCCAGTCGTTCATCGCCGACAGGGTGGCTCGCGCGGCACGGTTGTATGTCTCGGCCTTGCGGGCTTCGTCCGCGTCATCGGAGTGATAGATCTGCGGGTCTGCCGTCGCGAGGAAGCGCACATCGCGGTCGTTCAGCGGCCCGCCCGCAATTTCGGGATCGCTGTCGAACTCGGTCTCCCCATCCGCCGCGTACGACCTGCACCGAAAGGCGTCGGGCGGCGACTTGAAGGGTGAGGCGACGAACGCTGTGTCCTGCAGCTTGGCGGGCTCGATAAATAGGTACCCTTCGCTCGGCACGCGGATGCGACAGGTGAACAGGCCCGAGCCCTTGGGGCTTATGCCCGCGACGACGATGTGCGGGTCACCGCCCGGATCCCGGCCATGCCAGGCGTCTTTGCCGCTCTGGTTGGCGAATGTGTACGCGCCCGCCGGCGCCGCCCAGCCCGCCAGGCAGCCCAGCGCGACGATCAGCGCCAGTGCCCCATGACGCGCCGAATGCGACCCTCGGGCCGTGCGACCGTTCACGTGCCCGACCGACGACAGCTTCACCGATGCCTGTGCCATGTGCCCCTCCCACGCGGCCAGCCAACCGCACCGGCGTCGCCGGAGCCGCCGCGCCTTCGTGAACGTCGATCCGCGATCGCGCTCCGCTTCGCGCGGCTCGCTTGCGCTGCTCGATTCTTACCGCCTGGCGCTGTCGCTGTCTGTCGTAGTCGACTACGACACTTGCGCCGTGTTATGCGCGAACGGCGTCATAGCGACCCATGACGCGAGCGCGACCACTCGAGCGCGACCACACCGGCACGTTCGACGGCGCCAACCTGCCGGCGAGCATCGCGGACGAAGTTCGCGGAGGCCCTCGGCGCGTCGCTCGTCGAGCCCGAGTGACGGCGGCGATCAACCGGCGCGCGAGGCCGTGACCGCGGCCGGCCGGGCGCGACGCAACGGAGCCTCGCCCGGCGTCGCCCGCGCCGGTTAGGCTCGCCGCCGACGGGCTGATGGAGGTGAGTGAATGCTGCTTGCGGTGAGGAGCCTCGACGTCGTCTACGACGACGTGAGCCCGGTGCTGCGGGGGGTTTCGGTGTCGGTGCCGCAGGGCGCGATCGTCGCGCTGCTCGGCGCCAACGGAGCGGGCAAGACGACGCTGCTGCGGGCGATCACCGGCCTGCTCGCGATACGCCGGGGAAAGATCACGAGCGGGTCGGTCGGGCTCGGCGGGCTTGACATCACCCGACGCGACGCCCCGTCGATCGTCCGCGCCGGCGTGGCGCAGGTGATGGAGGGCCGCCGGATCTTCGCCGAGCTCACCGTCGACGAGAACCTCCGCGCCGGGGCCTTCACCTGCCGTTCGCGGCGCGAGGTCGGCGAGCGCCGCGACGAGATGCTCGAGCTCTTCCCCGCGCTGGCTCGGTACCTGCGCCAGACGGCGGGTCTGCTGTCGGGCGGCGAGCAGCAGATGCTGGCGATCGCGCGCGCGCTTATGGCGCGGCCGCGGCTGCTGCTGCTCGACGAGCCCTCGCACGGGCTCGCCCCCAGGGCCGTCGAGCGCTTGCGCGACATCATCGTGGCGGTCAACCGCCGCGGCACCTCCGTGCTGCTGGTCGAGCAGAAGGCGCGGATGGCGCTCGAGATCGCCGAGTACGGCTACGTGCTGCAGAGCGGCGAGGTGGCGCGGGAGGCACCCGCCGCCGAGCTGCTGGCCGACCGCGACATCCGCGCCGTCTACATGGGCGTCGCCGGGCCCGATCGCCATTCCCGGCCCGGCAAGGGCACGACCGACCGGCGGCCGGAGCGGCCGGTATGAGCGGCGGTCCGCTGCTGGTGGTCGACGACCTCATGCTGCGCTTCGGCGGGATCACGGCGCTCGACGGCGTGTCGTTCGAGCTGCGCGCGGGGGAGCTGCTGGCACTGATCGGACCCAACGGGGCGGGCAAGACGTCGATCCTCAACTGCCTCAACGGCGTCTATCGGCCGCAGCGCGGCTCGATTCGCCTGCAGGGCTGCGAGCTCATCGGCGCGGCGCCGCCCGCGCGCAGCTCAAACGAGACGCCGTCGAGCGCCGTGATCCCGCCGAAGCGCAGCACCAGGTCGTCGACCACC
>DATMJM010000299.1:0-6295 GCA_035553935.1 Solirubrobacteraceae bacterium | reverse complement strand
CCACTTTGAAGGTGATGCGCGCGCCGCTGCGCTAGACCTCTCGCTCGCTGATCCTCGCTTCGCACCTGATGTGCTCGAGGCCGCGGCGCGACGAGCCGTCGCGGCCTGGGCGGACGCTGTTGACGGCGACGATGCTGCGCTCGCGCAGCTAGCAACCGAACCTGCGCTTCGTCACCTGCTGCACCAAGGCGACGAGAGGCAGAAGACGCGCCTTGTCGTGCGCGGACCGCGCGTCAAGCGAATCGCAGTCCTGACGCTCGACGCGGCGGAAGACCCAGCCACGATGACGATCGCAGTTCAAGTCGGCGGACGACGGTATGTCGAGGACCGCGACACGGCGGCGGTGCTCTCCGGAAACAGGGACAAGGCGACGACCTTCACTGAGCGTTGGACCCTGTCATTAGACGGCTCAGAGCAAGCGCCTTGGCGAATTGCCAAAGCGGGCGACGGAACGGAGGGCTGGGCGAGCTGACAGCACGCCCCGTCGGTCTCCCAGTCGCGGCTGAGTCCGTCCGCGGAACCGTCACGTTCAGACCAGCGGCGCACGCGGCTCCCTTACTGGGGAGAGGGGTACGTCCCGCGCGGCGGTGGCGCGCGGCGCCGCAGCAGAACGCCCGCTGTCGCGCCCGCTCAGCCAGCCACGTCATCGCCGGCACCTTCACATCCATCAGCTGCACATCTCCGCCGGCGGAGAACGCAACTCTCGCCGCTTCGTTGTCCACGGTGTCCGCGACCCCGCGTTCTGCACCTTGTTGCCCGACCCGGCCTCGAGCACTCAGACGCCTGGTGGCCGACACCCGCGCCGCGGCGTGGACGTCGATCTGCGCACCGAGGGCGATGCCGTCGCGCTACCGCCCGCTGGACCTCGCCTACCGCATCATCCAGGAAGCGCTGACGAACTGCCGCAAGCACGCAGGCGGGGCATCGACAGCCATCGTCATCCGCTACGACCGCGACTGGGTCGACCTGCAAATCGAAAACGACACCAGCGGCGCTTCGGTCTCGCCGGACGACGGCGGGCACGGACTGATCGGCATGCGCGAACGCTTCCATTTGTACGGCGGGAGTCTCGAGGTCGGCCCTCGTGCCGACGGCGGCTTTGTCGTTCGTGCCCGGCTGCCCCGAGCAGCGAGCCAGTCAGCACTGGTCAGGCGGGCGTGAGCGCCGCTCGCGAGCACGAGCGACGGAGGCAGAACCGCGAGAGCCGAGTACGGGGCGAACCACCCGCGTACCGCCGCCTTGAGGCTCGCGCTCGGCAGCGCCCCGCAGCACGAGGTCGCGTTGCGACACGGACAGTTGGGCGAGGAGTCCGTCGGGACGCTGCTCGACGAGCGCACGGCTCATGGCCTCGCGATCGTGCTGCACGACCGGCGCATGCCGCGTGGTCGGGGGAACGTGGACCACATTGCGATCGCCGACCGCTGTCTACGTCATCGACGCGAAGGCGTGGCAGGGAAGGTCGCGGCGCCCACGCCGCTGTTCGGTCGGCAGAAGCCTTCAGGTCGCAGTTGTACGCGCGGCCCTGGGCGAAGACCACGGTGGCGTCGCGGTGCGCGGCGTGCTGTGCTTTACGCGCGCTGAGCTGCCGCTCGTGCGCACCCTGACGATCCGATCGCACTTGCTGCTGTACCGCAAGGCACTCGCCAAGCGCATCAATAGATAGCTTCGATGTGCGGGTCACCGCGTTCGGACGCGAACGGGACCCGCTGAAGAAGGGGAACCACCTCTACTCGGTGTTCGCCGCGGTCGGCTACGGACCAGGCAACCACCGCGGACAGCTCTGGCATGTGGCGGCGTTCGCCGGCGAGAGCGAGCGGGAGTTCCGCGAGTTCTTCCGGCAGCTCGGCGGGCAGCCCGAGGTCGTCGTATGCCACGGGTCGTGCGCCATCCGCAACGCCGCCGCCTGGGCCTTCCCGAAGGCCGAGGTAAACCCGTGCGCGTGGCACCTCTACAACGGCCTCCGCCAGCACATACGCCGCGCCGGCCTCCACAACAGCCGCCGGCGCATCTTCCAGGTGCTCCGCGAGGACATGTTCTGGCATCCGGCGCGCTGGGACCACTTCGAGCGCGTCTTCGCCCCCTACCGCAACGCCGACCTCTCTCAGGCCGACCCGAAGGTCGCCGCGGGCATCGCGGACATCGTCAAGTGGCGCCGGCCGCAATCGCCAAGCCATCAACCGGCTCTTACCGCAGACACACCGGCCGCGCGACCTCAAGCCCCTGGAGGAGCGGCTCGACACCATCCAGGACCGCCTTGCCGACCGCCGCCGCGCTTTCCGCAGCTGCATCCTCAAGCTGATGACGATGGAGTCGCGGGGCGAGGCGAGCGTCCGCATGGGCGCGCGTCCCGCGCGGAAACCACCGCCACCACGCGGGCAAGCCGCCGCCGCGTCGCCAGCACGACGGAGAGGTGCTCATCGCGCAAGTGGAGCCGCCGACGGTCGAGGGGCGCTCCGAGCGGAGCGCTATGTGGCCCGAGCCGTTTCCCAGCCGAGGTTCGCACAGACCTCCAGCGTCGCCGCTGCCCTGTTCATCGTGTAGAAGTGCAGGCCAGGCGCGCCGCCACGGAGCAGCTTTTGGCAGAGCAGCGTGGCGTGCTCCACGCCAATGCGGCGAACTTCCTCCGGGCGGTCCGCCAGCGACTGCAACCGCTCGGCGAGCTCTAGCGGGATGTTGGTACCCGACATCGCGGCCATGCGCTCGACCTGGCGCACGTTCGTGATTGGCATGACGCCCGGAACGACGGGTGCGGTCGCACCTCGTGCAGCCAGCCTCTCAACGAGCGCGAAGTAGTCGTCCGCACGGTGGAAGAACTGCGTCAGCCCAAAATCGGCCTCGCGGAGCTTGGCCGCCTGATGACGCCAGTCGGCCTCCCGCGACTCCGCAGCCGGATGCCCCTCCGGGTGCACAGCCACGCCAACGCACGGGAAGCCAAGCTCCCGCGCCAAGTGAACGAGCTCCGCCGCGTAGCGGAGGTCGCCTTCCGGCAGCGCCTCGGTCGCCGACAGCGGCGGGTCCCCGTGCAAGGCAAGCAGGTTGCCAACGCCCGCGCCCCGATAGCGCTGCATCAGCGCCACCAGCTCATCCCGGTGATGCGCAGCACACGTCAGGTGGGCGAGCGGCAGCAGAGGCGAGTCGACCAGCCGCACTACGAGGTCGTGCGTCCGCTCGCGTGTCGAGCCTCCTGCACCGTAAGTCACGGCCACGAAGGCAGGCCCCAGCGGCGACAGCTCCGCGAGGGCGTCCTCCAGCGCCGCAGCCGACCCCGGCGTTCGAGGCGGCCACAGCTCGAACGAGACAAACCGTCCGTGGCCGATGCGGTCGACGACCGTGAGCACCGCGGCAGCCTAGCGGCAAACCGCCAGCGGACGGGAGCCGCGAGTCAGGAGCGCGCCGCTACGGCCCGACCCCCGCGCTCGTCCGCGCTCCGGCGTCGCAATTTAAGTCCCCGGGGGAGTCGTTTCGCATTGTGTGCCAGCCGATTCAGGATGCGGTTGCGCTGGACGTCAAGGCCTATGGATATCCGAGACAGTGCATGCAGAAATCGCGCACGCGCCTTCTCGGGATCTTTGGTCGGCATGGGCTGGACGATAGGGCCGGGTACCGGAGCGCACCGCTTTCGCGAGCCGATACTGGAAAGCCAGTTCGGCCGCCGCAGTCCGTGGGTGGCTACGCGAGGCCGATCACGGTCCCGACGGGACCCCCACTGCTTGACGATCCAGCCCTGGGCTTCTCCCACGTGGCTACCGTGCTGCGGATGGCCGATCGCGTCGTCGATCCGACGATAGGTGTTCCGCCGGCCCCTGCGAGCGCGAACGGCGGCGCAAGTCTACCGCGGGGTGGCGGTCTGGATGCGCGCTGCTGTCGTCCCAAGCCCGGTTGGTCCGGTCGGGATCGCGGGCCGGTCGCGCGGGACGGACCGGCTGGGGTTGGCGAGGGCGGTCATGCCGGCTTGGAGCGCTGCTGGCTGGCCGCCGGCGACGACGGTGCCGGACGTGTTGAGGCGCAGCAGCTCGCTCTCGTCGTAGCGGCCGGTGATGATGTGCCAGTCGAGGATCCCTGCCATCCAGTCTTGCAGCGACGTCACCCACGCGTTGAGCGTGCGCCGACCGTGCTCGCTGAGTCCGAAGTCATCGGCGAGAAGCGGCAGCCCGGTGGCGACGATGTGCTCGAACTGCTTCATCCGGGAGGTCATGAGGTCGTTGACGACAGCGACCGCTTGTGGGCGTTGGATGGCGAGGAAGTTCTCAACGACGAGGACACAGTTGTGCAGCTCGCCTTCGAACTGGATCTCCTTTTGGTAGGAGAAGACGTCGTTGAGCAGGCAAGCGTAGTCCTGCGCGGCGTTTTCGAGCTGGACCATCGGCCGGGTGCTGAACAGCTCGGCGGGAAGGTCGCCGCGTTGGGTGATGCGGGCGAGGTTCATCGTCATGTCTGAGCCGAACGTGTTGCGGCGCATCTCGATGTAGTCGACGGGGTCCGGGATGCGCTGCTCGATGTGGTTTTGCAGCTCCCACAGCCAGCTCGCGGTCATCCGCTCGACGGCTTGGCGAAAAACGCGGCGGTCGTCGATCTGCATCGGCTGTGCCGCGCGGTTCCACAGCTCGGCGAGCCCTCGCTCGAGTGGGTTGGCGGGCGGCGGGACCTGCTCGCAGTCGATCGGCATAAACAGCGACAGGCGCTCGTTTTGGACCTTCGCGCCGCCGAGGTCGCGGGTGGTGCCGAAGACTTGCGGAAAGAGGTCGTCTCCGTAGGTACCCCACGTCAGCCAAGCGGAGGAGATGTCGAGCTGCGGGCCACTGGCGTCCGGATGAAGTCGCGCTGCGCAGGCAGCGAAGTCATAGGAGGCGATCTTGCGCTCGTCCCAGATGGCGGCGCCCTCGAGTCCCGCTAGCCCGTCGAGCATCCCCATCTCGCGCGACCACTCGATGCAGTGCTTGCGTGAGCGTTCGAGGTTGGGGTTCACTCGCGCCGCGTAGGGCATGTAGAAGTCGGGCAGCGCGGTCGGCCCGACCTGGCGGTAGGGCGCGTGGACGTGGCTGCGAAAGCGCGTCAGGCCCAGCGTCTGGGGTGATGCAGTGAATGCCCGGACGGCCGTCATCCCCAGAGCACTCGGTCCGCTGAGCGTCGCCACCGGCGGGTCGTGGCACGCGGATTGGTTCATGTAGCGGCTGGAGCGCATGTGCCACTCGTGGCCGCCGGACTGCCAGTCCTGCAGCCCCTTGACGTAGAGCAGCACGCTCTGGCGTTCCAGCGGGTCAAGCGCGTGTTCTTCGAAGAGCTGTGGCAGCTCGGTCAGGGCGGTGTGCTCGAACTGGTACAGGCGCGAGGTGAGGATCTCGTTCGTGAGGTCTGCCGCCGCTTGCGTATCCAGGTCCAGGAAGCGCTCGAGGACGAGCACGCAATTGGCGAGTTCGCCCTCGTCGAGTGTCTCGCGCTCATAGGAGAACAGGTCGTTGCGCAGGTGCACGGCGTCGGCGAAGGTGTCGCGCAGCACGCGCAGCGGACGGCTGGCGGCGACGCGGTCGGGGACCTCGACGAAGTTCGCGTGCTCGACGAGGTGCGCCGACCACGGCGCTCCGCCGACCTTGCGGCGCATCTCGATGTACTCGATCGGGTTCGGAACGCGAGCCTCGTCGATGTTGGCCAGCTCCCAGGCCGACTCCTGCAGGAGGTTCTGGGTGCTCTCGAAAAACCGCCGGCGCCAGTGCTCGGTCTTGCTGGGCACGGTGCGCGCCCACAAGTCCAGCAGGCCACGCTCGACCGGGTTGCTCGGCGCCGGCGGTGGGTCATCGCCATCCAGCGGCATGAACATCGGCAGCCGCTGCAGATGTGCCCGCCCGCCGGCCTTGTCGACGGGGCGCTTGAAGACGTCGAGGAAGTGGTCGTCGAAGTAGAAGACCCAGACATACCAGTCGGACACGAGGTCAAGCTCGGGCGCCAGCGTGTCGGGGTGCGTGTAGGCGCACAGCAGCGCGTAGTCCATCGCGTCGAACTTCTTTTCGTCCCAGACGGGCGGCGCTTCCTCGGGCCGCGTGTCGAGGATCCCGACCTCGCCGGCCCATGTCTTGCTGTGAGCCCGCGCGCCGTCGAGATGAGGGTTTAGGCGCGCCGGCCAGGCGAGGTAGAACTCCGGCAGCTCGAACGGCTGTCCTGCGCTCCGATCGGCCATCGCCAGTTCGAGCCTCCTCGCTTTCCCGATCGCTGGATCAGCCCCGCGCAACCCCTTCGCAATGCGGACAACTCGCAGCAGAGGTGCCTGCCGCAACCGACGATCTACCGCTTGACACGCCGC
>DATMJM010000298.1:0-7741 GCA_035553935.1 Solirubrobacteraceae bacterium | reverse complement strand
GGTCGTCGACACCGTCGCCGTTGAGGTCGCCGCCGTTGATGACGCCGAAGCCGAACGTGTCGGCGCTGCCGGCCGTCGGGCTGTCGACGCGCTGGACGTCGTAGGTGCGAGGCAGGCCCGGCGCCTGCGCGGCCGCCGACGCGCTCCACGCGCCCAGGCACGACAGCAGGACCAGCGAAACGGCGGCTGTGCGACGGGCACGAGCTCGGGGCATGACGCTCCCTCCTGGACGGACCGGCGCAAGCTACATGCGCGCGGCACTGTCGTGCAAGAGCGTGGCGGCGCACGCGATACGAACCTCGTACGCGCAGCCCCGTCCGCGGCTCAGTCGACGAGCAGGACGGCCTTGCCGGCCACGCGCCGTGCGAGCAGCGCGGCGATCGCCGGGCCGGGCTCGCGCCACGACTCCTCGCGGTCGATCTGCGCGTCCAGCCGGCCGCTCGCCACGAGCGCCGCGAGGCGCCCCAGGTCCCGGCCGCCGTTGCCGGTGCGCGCGACGTCCTCGAAGACGAACAGGCCGTGCAGCCGGGCGCCGGGCGCGCGGCGAAACAACGCGCGCGCGGGGAAGCTCACCGGGTCGGGGTCGCTGGAGGCGAACGAGACGACGACGCCGTGGGCAGCGACACGGCGCAGCGCGGCGCCGAGCGTGGCGCCGCCGACGCCCTCCACGACCGCGTCGTAGCGCTGCTCGCCGTCGAGGTCGTGCACGATCTCGTCGGCGCCGAGCTCGCGCAGCCCTCGCGCGCGCTCCTCGTTGCGCGAGACGGCGGTGACGTGCGCGCCGGCCAGCGCCGCGAGCTGCACGGCAAAGCGCCCGACGCCGCCGCTCGCGCCGGTCACGAGCACGCGCCTTCCGAGCACGAAGCCGCAGATCTCCAGCGCCCGCAGCGCCGTGATGCCCGCGACGGGCAGCGTCGCCGCCTGCGCGAAGCTCACCGCGTCGGGCAGCTCGGCGAGGTCGCGGGTCGCGACGGCGACCTGCTGCGCCCAGGCGCCGTTGTCGACGATGCCGACGACGCGCGCTCCCTGCCGCGGGCCGCTGCCGTCCGCCGCCGCGCGGGCGACGACGCCGGCGAGGTCCCAGCCCGGCACCTGGCCGCGCGGGCGCTCGGGCAGCTGACGCGACTCGCCGCGGTTGAGCGAGACGGCGCGCACGTCCACGACCGCATGCGACGGCAGCGGCTCGGGGGCGGGGACCTCGTCGAGCGCGACGTGCGGCGGATCCTCGGTGACGACGAGGGCGAGCATCCTGGCAGCGTACGCGCGCCTACCGGTCCTCGTCCACCAGCTTCGCCCGCGGCAGCGTGACGCGCACGACCGCGCCGAGCTCGAGCACGTAGCCGGCGACCCGTCAGCAGCACCTCGTGCGGCTCGAGAGCCGGCGCAGCGCGAGGCGAGCTTCGTGGCCGGCCCGCACGAGGGGTTCTCCGGCGGCGTCGACAACATCGTGTGCGGCGCACCGGCCGACGCCTGGCACCAGGGGCGCCCGAGGCGGATCCGGCCGGTGCGTCCGGGTGCCGTAGGACACGGCTGCGAGAATCGGCGGCATGGACGCCGCAACCGCACCGGGCGCCGTCGCGCAGCGCTTCGCCGCGCGGCGGCGCCACTGGGAGGAGGAGCATCTCTCGCCGCTCGCCGCGCGCTCGTACCCGGCGCGTCGCGCCGTCGAGGAGCGCGACTGCGCCCTGCGCACGCCGCTGCAGCGCGACCGCGACCGGATCGTGCACTGCAAGGCGTTCCGGCGCCTGAAGCACAAGACGCAGGTGTTCGTGGCGCCCGAGGGCGACCACTTCCGCACGCGGCTGACGCACACGCTCGAGGTCACGCAGATCGCACGTACCGTCGCCCGCGCGCTCGCGCTCAACGAGGACCTCACGGAGGCGATCGGCCTCGGCCACGATCTCGGACATCCGCCGTTCGGGCACATCGGCGAGGCCGTCCTCGACGCCTGCCTCGCCGAGCGCTTCGGCGGCGGCTTTCGCCACTACGAGCACTCGCTGCGCGTCGTCGAGGTGCTCGAGCGCGAGGGTGCCGGGCTGAACCTCTGCGCCGACGTCCGCGACGGGATCCTCTGCCACTCCGGCCGCGCACCGCAGCCTGCGACGCTCGAGGGGCGCATCGTGCGGATCGTCGACCGGATCGCGTACATCAACCACGACATCGACGACGCGCTGCGCGCCGGCGTGCTCGAGGAGTCCGCGCTGCCGGCGGAGCCGATCGCCGTCCTCGGGGAGACGGGATCGGCCCGCATCGACGCCCTCGTGCACGACCTCGTCGAGCGCTCCGAGGCGGCGCGCGACATCGTCCAGGGAGAGGAGGCGGGCGCCGCGATGGGCGCGCTGCGCGCGTTCATGTTCGCGCACGTCTACCTCGGCGCCGCGGCGCGCCAGGAGCACGCGCGCATCGAGCGCGTGCTGCGCACGCTGTTTGACCACTACGCGACGGACGCCTCGCGGCTGCCCGACGGCGGCGGGGCACCGGGCGCCGACCACGCCCAGCGGGTGACCGACTACCTGGCGGGCATGACCGACCGCTACGCCGTCCGGTCGTTCACCACGCTCGCGGTGCCCGCGTCGTTCACAGTCTGACCGTGGCGCTCTACACCAACGACTCCAAGGAACGGGTACGCGACGCCGTCGACATGGTCGACCTCGTCGCCTCGCGCACGGAGTTGCGCAAGGCCGGCGCCAACCGCTTCACCGGCCTGTGCCCCTTCCACGACGAGCGCACCCCGTCCTTCGGGATCAACCCCGCCGAGAAGGTCTACTACTGCTTCGGCTGCCAGGCCTCGGGCGACGCGTTCACGTTCGTCATGGAGACCGAGGGCGTCGACTTCAAGGCCGCGCTCGAGCTGCTCGCCGACCGCTACAAGGTCTCGCTCGAGCTCGAGGACGAGGACCCGCGCGCGGCGGAGCAGCGCCAGCGGCGCGAGCGCCTGCTCGAGCTGCTCGAGCGCACGGCCACGTACTACGCGCGGCAGCTGTGGGAGTCGCCCGAGGGCGAGCGCGCGCGGGAGTACCTGGCGCAGCGCGGACTGCAGGAGGGGACCCTGCGCGAGTTCCGCGTCGGCTACGCGCCGAGCGCGTGGGACACCGTGCTCAACGCGTCGCGCCGCGCCGGCTTCGGCAACCGCGAGCTCTACGACGCCGGCCTGGCGACGAAGTCGCAGAAGAGCGGGCGCATCTACGACCGCTTCCGCTCGCAGATCATCTTCCCGCTGGCCGACTCGCGCGGGCGGGTGCGGGGATTCGCGGGGCGTACCCTCGTCCCCGACGACGAGCGGCGCGGGCCGAAGTACGTCAACAGCCCGGAGTCGCCGCCCGGCGTCGACCTCTTCCACAAGCGCAGCCAGCTCTTCGCCGCCGATCTCGCGCGGGCGCCCGCCGCGAAGGCCGGCAGCGTCGTCGTCGCGGAGGGCTACACCGACGTCATCGCGATGCACCAGGTCGGCGTGCGCAACAGCGTGTGCATCATGGGCACGTCGCTGACCGAGGAGCAGGTCGCGGAGCTCGCGCGCCTGGCACCGGTCGTGCAGCTCGCGCTGGACTCCGACAGCGCCGGCCAGGAGGCGATGCTGCGCGCCGCGAAGATCGCCGCCGGCCGCAAGCTCGAGCTGCGCGTCGTGCCGCTGCCGCTCGGCGAGGACCCCGCCGAGCTCGTGCAGCGCGAGGGCGGCGCCGGGATCGAGCGGCGAATCGCGGAGTCGGTGCCGTTCGTGCGCTTCCGCGTGCTGCGCGCGCTCGAGGCCGGGGACCTCAGCGACGCCGAGGGCAAGGACCGCGTGCTCGCGGAGCTGCGGCCGGTGTTCGCGACGCTGGTCCCCAGCGTCGAGCGCGAGGAGCTGCTGCAGATCGTCGCCAACCGGATGGATCTCACGCACGAGCTGCTCGCGTCGCTGCTCGACCGGCCCGGCCCGCGCCCGTCGCCGCGCGGCGACGAGCCACGCGACGCGCCGCGCGCGGTCGCCGCGCCGCTCGCCGGCCGCGAGCGTACGGAGCGGATGTTCCTGGCGCTGTGCGTCGCGCTGCCCGACCTCGGCGGGCCCGCGCTGGCCGAGATCGACCTCGAGGCCGACCTCGCGACGCCGCTGCTGCGGCGCGCCGCGCAGCACCTCCGCGCGCACCTGACGGCCCCTACGGACGGGCTCGACGAGGGCGACGAGCAGCTCACGGCGCTGATCCGCGCGCTCGCGGTGCGGGCATCTGCCGTCGAGCGCGCGTCGCCGGCCCAGTTCCGCGTGGAGCGGCTGCAGCTGCGACTGCACCGCATCGAGCGCGCGAAAGCCGCCGCGCGGGCGGCGGGCGAGCCGGTCGCCGACCTCGCCAGGCAGCGCAACGAGACGCTTGCCGAGCTCGATCGCGCGATCGAGCTCGTCATGGCCGAAGGTGCCGCGCAGCCCTGACGCCCGCCTGCGGCACGCTACGCTTGGCCGCACGATCCGGGGTAGCTCAATCGGCAGAGCATTCGGCTGTTAACCGAAGGGTTGTGGGTTCGAGTCCCACCCCCGGAGCTGTACGGGCTTCGGCCGGATCCGCGCCGGGCGCTTGCCCGCATCCGGCCGCAGCGATAGCTTCCCGTTCATGGCCGGCCACGGACGGCGTCGGGGGACGTGCCGCGTGCTCTGCGCGCTGCTGGTCGGCGCCCTCGTGCCGGCGCTGGCCGCACCCGCGGCCGCGCAGGCGCAGATCACCGTCAGCGACGCCCACGCGCCCGAGTCGGCGGGCTCGCTGACGTTCACGATCACGCGCAGCGCGCCGCTGCTTGCGGGCGCCGCGACGATCGCCTTCACGACCGCCGACGGCTCCGCCACCGCGCCCGCCGACTACACCGCCGTGAGCGGCAGCCGCACGTTCCCGGCGACCGTGTTTGCTGCGACACAGGTCCATCACGTCACCGTCGCGATCACAAGCGATGCGCTCGACGAGCCCGACGAGACCTTCCGGCTGGTCATCAGCGGCCCCGGCGTCACCGACGGCGACGGGACCGCCGTCATCGCCGATGACGATCCGCCGCCGGTCGTGCGGGTGCTCGACGCGCCGCCCGCCGCAGAGGGCGCGAACGCCATCTTCACGATCGCACTCGACAGCCCGAGCGGTCGCAACGTGACCGTCGCGTTCGCGACCGCCGACGGCAGCGCGGTGGCCGGGCAGGACTACGTCGCACGCGGCGGCACGCTCACGATCCGCGCCGGCTCGACCGCCGTCCCGCTCGGCGTGCCGCTGATCGACGACAGCGTGCACGAGTCCGACGAGAGCTTCGAGCTGCGGCTGCACGCGCCGTCCGGCGCGACGCTCGGCGACGCGAGCGCCACCGCGACGATCATCGACGACGACCCGCCCGCGCCACCAGCTCAGACGCAGCCGCCGGCGGCGCCGCCGGTGCCCGCCCCTGCGCCGCCGGCGGCCGGCTCGAGCACCGGCACCGGCACCGACGCCGGCACCGACGCCCCGGCTCGGCTCCAGCTCGGTGTCTCCAGCCCTCGCCTGCGTCTGCCGTCGACGATCCTCGTGACGCTGGCCTGCCCACGGCAGGCCGGCCGTTGCCGCGGTCGCATCACGATCTTCAGCCGCCCGAACCGGCGCTCGAAGATCAAGGCGCTGCGCGCGGAGCGCCGCCTCGCGAGGCGCAGCTTCGGGCTCGCCGGCGGCACGTCGCGGACGGTGGCGATGAAGCTGTCACGCCGCGACCGCGCGCTCCTGCGGCGTGCCGGACGCGTGCGCGTGCGCGCCTACGTCGTGACGACCGACCGCGCCGGCCGGACCGGCGTGCGGCGCGTCAACGGCACGCTCATCGCGCGCACGCGTCACTCCGGCTGACGGCGGCCTTCGGCGAATGCCTCGACGAGTCGCGCGGCGCGGGCCGCGCCGTCATGGCGCGCCGCCCAGGCCTGCAGGCCGCGAGCGCCGGTGCGCAGGTGGGGGCGGGCGAGCGCGCGCCCGACGGCGAGCGCGAGCCCGCGCGCGCCGACGAGGCGGCGGGGCAGCCGCACCCCGACTCCCGCCCACTCGACACGCGCGGCGTTCTCGTTCATGTCGCCGGCCGACGGGACGATCACGACCGCGCACCCGCTGGCTAGCGCGCGCGCCATCGTGCCGTGCCCGCCGTGGCAGACGACGAGATCGCAGGCGGGCATCGCGCGCGCGTACGACAGCCACTCGACGAGCCGCGCGTTCGGCGGCACCGCGACCGGGGGGATCTGCCGGTTGGCGGAGGCGAGCACGCGCACCGGCAGGCGCGCCAGGCCTTCGAGCGCTCCGCGCAGCAGCGTCTGACCGGGATCCTGCGATGTCGAGGGAGCGATCAGGACGAGCGGATCCTCGCCCCGCGGCAGCTCGACGTCGGCCGCCGGAGGCTCCCACATGAGCGGCCCGACCACGTGCGTGTTCGGCGGCCAGAGGCGCGGGTACTCGAGCTGCGGGAACGTCGCGACGAGCGCGAGCGCCTCGCTGATCCCGCCGTGCACGCGATCCAGCGCCGGCAGGCCGAGCCGCCTCCGCGTCTCGTTGAGCTGCGCGCGGCCGAGCGCCAGCCCGTGGCGCAGCAGGGGGTCGGCGCTGCGCCACAGCGCGCGGCCGGCGCGCGTGCGCGGCAGCCGGGCGCCGCACGAGTACGGCGCGCCCCCGGGCGGCGTGCGCGGGTCGACGTGGGGGATGACGGTGCCGACGGGAACGCCCTCGAGCTCCCCCGCCAGCGCGGGCGCGAGCGTGAGGATGTCGGCGATGACCGCGTCCGGCGCGACGTCGCGGACGAGCTCGGCGGTGTCGCGCGTCGCACGCTCGACTGCCTGGTAGGGCGTCAGCGGGCGCTCGCGCGTGGGGAAGACGTGGTACTCCGGCGCGGCCGCGAAGCGCATGCCCTCGCGCTCCACGTCGGGCTGCCAGCGCGCCCAGGTCTGCAACGTCACGTCGTGCCCGCGGCGGGCGAGCTCGCGGCCGAGCGCGATCACCGGGAACGCGTGTCCCGGATCGCCGAAGGCGCCGAGCAGGATCCGTCGTCCGGTCAGGCGGCGAGCTCCGCGATGAGCCGCAGCTGCTCGAGCCGGCCGCCCTTCGTGAACGCCAGCGGGCTGACGCCGAGCGTGCCGACGCCGGCGTCGCGGTACACCTGCAGGCGCTCGCGCACGTGATCGCGCGGCCCGACGAGCGAGACCGCGTCGATGAGCTCGTCCGACAGCCGTGCCATCGCCTCCTCGCGCTTGCCGTCGAGGTAGAGCTCCTGCACCGCGCGCGCCTCGTCCTCGAAGCCGTAGCGCTGCACGAGCGCGTTGTAGAAGTTCTTCTCGCGCGAGCCCATGCCGCCGACGTACAGCGCGAGGAAGGGGCGCATCGCGTCGCGCGCCGCGCCGACGTCGTCGCTGACGAAGACGTTGACCTGCGGGGCGACGTCGAAGCGCTCGAGCGACCGGCCGCTGCGCCCGGCGCCCTCCTCGAGCAGCGGGCGGAACTCGGCGACGTGCTCGGGCGAGAAGAGCGTCGGGATCCAGCCGTCGGCGATCTCGCCGGCCAACCGCGTGTTGTTGGGGCCGATCGCCGCGAGATAGATCGGGATCTGCTCCTGGACCGGCGCGATCGTCAGCTTCAGCGGCTTGCCAGGCCCGTCGGGCAGCGGCAGCGTCAGCGTCTCGCCGCGGAACTCCAGCCGCTCACGGGCGAGCGCCTTGCGCACGACGGCGACGTACTCGCGCGTGCGCTGGATCTGCCGGGCGAAGCGCTGCCCGTGCCACCCCTCCGCGACCTGCGGG
>DATMJM010000297.1:0-3453 GCA_035553935.1 Solirubrobacteraceae bacterium | reverse complement strand
CGGTCATGCCGAGCACGAACACCCAGTCGAGCTCGCGTCCGGCGGCGGCCGCGTCGCGGATGCCGGGCGCTCGTCTGCGCGCGGGCGAGAACATCCCCGACGCGCTGCTCAAGGAGACGCTCGGGCCGGATGACCGCGCGGCGCGCGTCATCGCGACGTTCAGCAGCCGCCGCATGGCGTTGACGTGCGCCGCGCGGTCATCCGGCCCGAGCGTCTCCTTGAGCAGCGCGTCGGGGATGTTCTCGCCCGCGCGCAGACGAGCGCCCGGCATCCGCGACGCGGTCATGCCGAGCACGAACACCCAGTCGAGCTCGCGTCCGGCGGCGGCCGCGTCGAGCGCCATGAGCTGCACCGCGCCCGCGGGCGGCGGCGCGCCCGCGCCGTCCTCCTCGCGCAGCCCGGCATCGGCGGCGGCGGCCGCATAGCCGGCGAAGTCGCGCGCGGTGGCGTGCGGCGCGCGCTGCGCGTAGGAGCTGGCCAGCTCACCGAGCCGCGCGAGGTTGACGAGCCGCTCGACGACGTCGGCCTGGTGCGAGAAGACCTGCTGGCGGCGCAGCTCGAGACGGTCGACGAGGCGGTGCACGAAGAGGTCCGGGCGCTCGGAGTCCAGGGCGCCCGACACGTCGCGGTACAGCCGCAGGAAGGTGTGGATGTGCTCACGCGCCTCGGGCGGAAGCTGCGGCGACTCGGTCGCCGCCTGCAGCGCGGACACCATGTCGAGCTTGCGTCGCCGCGCGATCTGCACGCAGCGCGCGATGTCGACGGAGCGCAGCCCGATCGGGGGCCGCGCCAGCGCGCGGACGACGGCGCCCGCGTCGGCGGGATCGGCCAGCAGGCGCAGCCAGGCGAGCACGTCGCGCACTTCGGCCTGGGCGAAGAAGTCGGCCTCGCCGGCGGACCGCAGCGCGATCGCGCGCTGCTCGAACGCGAGCGTGACCTGGCGGGCCTCGTCGCGCGGGGAGCGCACGATCACGCCGATCCGCTCGGGTGGGCAGCCGCCCCGTACGAGCCGCTCGACCTCGGCGGCGACGGCCTGCGCCTGCGCGCGCTCGTCGGCGGCGCGCCACAAGCGCACGGTCCCGCCCGGAGCGCCGGTCAGCGGCGTGCCGAGCCGGTCGTCGATCGGCGCGAGGACGGCGCCCGCGGCGGCGAGCACGCGCTGCGGGCAGCGCAGCGACCGCTCCAGCCGCACGACGGCGGCGCCCGGATGCGCGCGCTCGAAGTCGTGGACGTTCTTCGTCGCCGCGCCCCGCATCCGGTGTGCGGCGGCGTCGTCGTCGGCGCAGACGGTCAGCTGCTCGTGCTCGGCGCCGAGCAGCTCGACGAGCAGCGCGGAGGCGAAGCCGAGGTCGGCGTACTCGTCGACGAGCACGTGGCGGTAGCGCTCGGCGACGCGCGCGCGCACGTGCGGGCGCTCACGCAGGAGCGCGACCGCGCGCACGACGAGCTCGCCGGCATCGAGCGCGCCCTCGGCCGCGAGCAGCCGGTCGTGGTCGACGTAGAGCTGCGCGAACTCGGCCTCGCGCGCGGCGCGCGTGCGCTGGGCGTCCTCCTCGACCGGCAGCGACTGCGCCCAGACGGCGTACTCGGCGGCGGTCACGAGCGCGTCCTTGAGCCGGTCGATGCGGTCGATCACCTCGGCCAGCAGCACGGCGGGGCGCCCGCCGATGTCGTGGCTGCGCAGGTGCAGGTCGTCGATGCGGTGCAGCAGCAGCGCGAGCCGGTCGGCGCGCGAGACCGGGGCGAAGAACGGGTCGACGCCCGCCTCGACGGTCTCCTCGCGCAGCAGCCGCGCGCAGAAGTCGCGCACGCTGTGGATGACGAGCTCCTCGTAGGGGCGGTCGAGCAGGTCCTCGACCGCGCGCCGCAGCGCGGCCGCCCCGGCCGCCGACGGCGCCAGGGCGAGGATCGACTCGGGCGCCGCGCGACCGCTCGCCACGAGCCACGCGAACCGCTGCGCGAGCACGGTCGTCTTGCCGCTCCCGGCGCCCCCGAGCACGAGCAGCGGCCCCGCGGGCTGGGCGACGGCGCGAGCCTGGGCGGCGGTGAGCTCCGACACCTGCCTAGTATGCCTGCGATGCCATCGCCCTCAGAAGCGCTCGTCGTCGACTGGCTGGCGGCGTGTCGCACCGCGGTCGAGGGGATGCGCGAGGTCTTCGTCGAGCACCCGACGAGCCGCGAGCGGGTGATCGAGACCGGCGAGACCGGCGAGGGCGGCGACCAGACGCTCGTCATCGACCAGCAGGCCGAGGACGCCGTCTTCGCGCAGCTCGACCGCCTCCACGCGGAGGGCGCGCGCTTCACCGCCGTCAGCGAGGAGCGCGGGGTCATCGACTACGGCGGCGGCGACGTGTTCGTCGTCATCGATCCGCTCGACGGCTCGCTGAACGCCAAGCGCGGGATCCGCAGCCACTCCCTGTCGGTCGCGGTCGCGGTCGCGGAGCGTGATGGCCGCGCACGGGCGCCGACGATGGCCGACGTCGTGTTCGGCTACGTCTACGACTTCGGCCCGGGCGAGGAGTGGTGGGCGCGGCGCGGCGAGGGCGCCTACCTCAACGAGCGGCGCATCGAGTCGCCGCCGGAGGAGCGGCTGCTCGCGGACGGCCGGCTGGAGATGATCACGATCGAGTCCGCCGACCCGCGCTGGATCGCGCCGCGGGTCGAGGCGCTCAGCGACGCGGTCTACCGGCTGCGGGCGATCGGCTCGATCGCGATCTCGCTGTGCCAGCTCGCGCCGACGCGCGTCGACGGGATGCTGACCCTCTGGCGCACGCGTGCGGTCGACGTCGCGGCGGCGCAGCTCATCGTGCGCGAGGCCGGTGCGCTCGTCGCCTTTCCCGCGTTCGACGATCCGCTCGGCGCGCCGCTGGACGTCGAGCCGCACTCGCCCGTCGTCGCTGCGCGCACGCCGGAGTCGCTGGCGCGGCTCGTGGCGGTCGTCTGGCCGTCGAACGACACGCCCGAGGGCTGACCCGGGTCACCCGGCGGGCCCGCGCACCGCATTCGCCATGATGGGCGGGTGATCGATCGCGCCCTCACCGAGCGAATCGCCAATGCCGTCTCTCGCGCCGGTGCGGCCCGGGGACCGCAGGCCGCCGCCCCGCCGCCCGCGCCCGCCGGCGACCTGGCGGCCGTCTGCGCCGACGCCGAGACGCGCGTCGTCGGCTACACCGGCCTGCGCCCGGCCGCCCCGCTGCCGGTGCCCGAGGCCATTCCGCGCGCGGGCTGGATCGCCGCCAACGTGTCGTCGATGGGCGTGCTGCTCGACGGGTTGGGCGAGCGGATGGTCGGCGGCGGGGCCGTGCGCGGCACGGCGAGGACGGCCGCCGGCGTCCTGCTGTCGGTCGAGGCGGGCGCCTGCTGTTCGTGGCGCCCAACATCGCCCTGGCGGCGCGCAAGCTCGAGGTCGATCCCGACGAGCTGCTGCGCTGGATCGCCTTCCATGAGGTCACC
>DATMJM010000296.1:0-7123 GCA_035553935.1 Solirubrobacteraceae bacterium | reverse complement strand
GCGCCGGTCGCTCCGCGAGGCGGTGGCCGCGTACAGCCGTCACGAGCCGGGCGGCGGGCCGCGCATCCTCGTGATCGCAAACCGCACGCTGCACGACGACGAGCTGCGCGCGGCCCTGCGCCGCCGCTCGCGCGCGGAGCTTCACCTCGTCGTGCCGATCCTGACCTCGCGCGTGCGCTACATCGCGTCCGACGTCGACGAGGAGCTCGCCGAGGCCGCCGAGCGCCTGGCCGAGGCACTGGACTGGGCCGAGGCCGAAGGCATCGCGGCGACCGGGAGGGTGGGCGACCCGAACGCCGCGCTCGGCGCCATCGAGGACGAGCTGCGGCAGCACGGCGCCGACGAGGTGATCATCTCCACCTTCCCCCGCGGCAAATCCAACTGGCTCGAGACCGGCATCGTCGAGCGGCTGCGCGACGAGCTCGACATACCGGTGACGCACATCGTGGTCGAGGCTGCCGATACCGCGCGCGGGGGCGCGCCGCCGAGCCGAGCACCTGCGTGACCGTGAGCGACCACGAGGCGAAGGAAGCGAGACCGCGTCCCCTTGAGCCGACGAAGCAGATCGCCAACTCGATGCCGCCCTGGCTCGACGACGCCGCCGGGCGCGCGCAGCCGCCGGTGCAGCGCTTCTTGAGCAGTCGCCCGCGCCTGCACAACCTGCTGGACGGCACCTGGCTCGGCGTGCCGCTGCATCCCGCGCTCACCGATGTGCCGGTCGGGGCCTGGACGAGCGCGTTCACGCTGGACCTCGTCGCGACGGCGGCTGAGGCCCGGCACCCGCGGTTGGATCCGTTCGGCCGCACAGGCGCGTCCGCTCGTGGCTGCGCCGGCTCTCGCGCTGGCGCCGGGCATGCCGCTGGCGCGTGCGCTGCTCGCCCGTCTTGTTGCGCCGCAGCAGCGCGAACGGCTCCCCGGCCGTGGCGCGGGTGACGCGCTGCGCCACGGCCCGCGCCAGGATGCCACTGCCCGGCAGGACCGCGGCGGGATCGGCGGGCGTCGCGAACTCCCCGCCCTGCCGCGGGTCCTCAAGCCCGTCAGCCGCTCGGGCGACCGCCGCACGCGCCGCGGCCTGCTGAGCAGGCGCGAGCGCGTAAGCGGCGGGCGGCGGTGTCCGCGCCGCCACGTCTGCGAAGGCGAGTTCGACGACAAGCTCATCGAGTCGTGGATCCCGCTGTTCATGTTCGTCGTACGGGATGTCGATTGACTACGACGTGTTCATCCTCACGGTGAGAGCGAGGCGAGCCCGGCGAAGGCGTAGACGACGAGACACAGACCTGTTGCACGTCAGCGGCGCCCGCGGTGTGGGCGCTCGTCGCTGTGGCCGGCGGCGCCGGCTCAGCCGCGGCGCAAGGTGACCCGCTGGCGCGTGGTCGACGTCTGCCCGCCGGCGCTCCGGACGGTGAGCGTGATCGTGGCGCTCCGGACCGGCGCGCGGACGTGGCGGCGCAGCCGCCGCTGGGAGACCCGCAGCGTGAGGGCCACGGGCGCCGCGCTACGTGCGGTCCTCGTCCGGCGGGCGAGGAGGCGGGCCCCGACCGACAGCCGCGCGGAGACGCGTGCGCCCGCGCCCGGGGAGCGCACGCGCAGCGTGTAGCCGCGGCGTAGGCGCCACCAGCTCAGCTTCGCGGGCGCGGGCGCGGCGAACAGGCTGCGGGAGGAGGCCGGCCCGGCGGCCGGGTCGCCGGCGGGGCCAGGGGCGGGCGCGGGCGCCGTCGGGGCGGTCGGCGACGCGGGGAGCGGCAGCGTGCCGTCGGGCCCGAGGAAGTCGCAGCCGGGGCCGTAGACGTAGAACGTCCCGAGGCTCTCCCAATGCAGGAGATGGCGTACGAAGTAGCGTCCGGGAGCGATGCCGGAGAACGGTACGAAGGACAGCTGCCCCCGCGGCCCGTAGAAGCCGCGGCCATAGGGCGTGAAGCCGTAGCCGATCGAGGTCGTGGAGGCTCGGTACCAGGGCGCGGAGGTGTTGTAGTCGGCGACGTTGTCAGCGCCGGTGGACACGACGATCTTCGGAGACCAGGCGACCGCCTCCGGTCCGCTGCCGTCGGCCGGGCGCATCACCGGCGGCGGGTAGACGCGCATCTCACCACCGTTGAGGCATTGGACGGAGCCCAGTTCGTAGTACGGGCTCTGCGCGGCCTGGGCCGCGGATGCCGCCAGGGCCATCGCGAGGACCACGGCGGCCGACCATCTGCAGCTCTGACGTCGCATGAGGCGAGTATGCGGCTGCGGCAGGAGCGATCACCTGGCCATCAGGTCAGGCTCTGCCGCGGCCGGCGGGTCAGCGACGCCTCGCGGAGGTACCAGGCGTCGTGGTCATCGCCACGCCGAAGGCGGCATGCGCCGCGCGGACTAGCGGCGACCGCTGCGGCGCGCCCGCCACAGCGAGCCACAGTCCGGCCTGCGGGGCGGTCCCGGCCCTAGCGAGACGCCCGAGTCGGCCGTTGTCCCAGGACGCCAAGTTCACGGTTCGGATGGCGTCGCCGGGTCGCCAGGATGCCGCCTGCGCAGTACTCTGCGAGGCACCAACGACCGGAGGTTCACGATGCAGTTCGAGATCGGTGACCACGTCGTGGCAGAGTCGGAGTCGACCGCGCGCCGCCCGCGGCGCGGGGTGGTCGAGGAGGTGCTCAGCCGGGAGCCGCATCCGCGTTACCGAATCCGCTGGGACGATGGGCGGGAGACCATCTATGTCCCCGCCGCCGGTGCGCTGCGCGGGGCACCCTCGCCGACAACCGCCTGACATACCGCTCCGCGGGTCGGCTCCGTATGGGCCGGCCCGCCGGCGCGCGCGCCCATGCTCCGGAAGGCTTCGCGCTAGGCTCGAGTTCGACCGTCATGGGGATAGTCGCCACCAGGCATTGGCATCGCGTCGAGGATGGTCGCCTGCAGTGCGACGTCTGTCCGCGTGGCTGCAGGCTGCGCGACGGGCAGCGCGGTCTGTGCTTCGTGCGAGCCCGCGAGGGGGAGCAGATCGTGCTGACGACGTACGGGCGCTCGAGCGGCTTTTGCGTGGATCCGATCGAGAAGAAGCCGCTCAACCACTTTCTGCCGGGCACGCCGGTCCTCTCGTTCGGGACGGCGGGTTGCAATCTGGCGTGTCGCTTCTGCCAGAACTGGGATATCTCCAAGTCGCGCGAGATGGACACGCTGGCCGACGCCGCCTCGCCGGAGGGGCTGGCCGAGGCGGCCGAGCGGCTTGAATGCTCGAGCGTCGCCTTCACCTACAACGACCCGGTGATCTTCATGGAGTACGCGATCGATGTCGCCGACGCGTGCCGGGCGCGCGGGATCCGCTCGGTCGCGGTGACGGCGGGCTACGTCTGCGAGCAGCCGCGCCGCGAGTTCTTCGCCCACATGGATGCTGCCAACGTCGATCTGAAGGCGTTCAGCGAGTCCTTCTACGCGCGCACCTGCTCGGGGCACCTGCAGCCGGTGCTCGACACGCTGGAGTACCTCGGGCAGACAGATGTCTGGGTTGAGATCACGACGCTGCTGATCCCCGGGCTCAACGACTCCGACGAGGAGATCGACGCCATGACGAGCTGGGTCGTCGACCGCCTTGGCCGCGACGTGCCGATGCACTTCACGGCCTTCCATCCGGACTACAAGTTGCGCGATCGACCGCCGACGCCACCCCAGACGCTGGCCCGCGCGCGCTCCATCGCGATCCGAAACGGTGTGCGCTTCGCGTACACCGGCAACGTCTTGGACCGCGACGGCGCAAGCACCTACTGCGGCGGCTGCGGCCAGCTCGTCGTCGAGCGCGACTGGTACGAGATCGGCCGCTACGAGCTCACCGACGATGGCCGCTGCCGCTCGTGCGACGCACCGCTGCCCGGCGTCTTCGATGGCCCCGCCGGGGAGCAGGGCCGGCGGCGCCAGCCGATCAGGCTCGGCTCGCGGTCCTAGGATCCCGGCGCGCGCAGCGCGCGGATGCGCGCCGGCTCGCTGCCGCTGGTTGCGCGTGCAAGAGCAGCGGCCGTGGGGTTACCGCTTCTCCGTGCACCGATCGCCGGCCTTGTGACGGTCAGCGCTCCGTGGCGGCATCGATGGCCCTGGGCGACATGGCGGCTGGGTGCGGTCGCGCGTGTGGGCGTCGGCGGTGGCGATCCGGGTGAGGACGGATCGCGACCGTCGGGGTGGACGGTGCGCCGCACGTGGTCCCTGTGGCGTGGATCTACAACGCGGCGCGTGATGCGATCGACATCGGCGGCCACGCCCCGTCGCAGTCCAAGAGGTTTCGCGACGTCGCCCGGACGGGACGAGCCGCGATCGTCCTCGACGATCTGCAAAGCACAGATCGGTCGCGTCCACGCGGGATCCGGATGCTCGTTCCGGGACTACGGGCAGCCGTGCCGATGGCGTCTCATCGAGTCCACGAGCGCGGGCAGCGCGGTACCAAAAAGCATCATCGACTGCCATCCGCGAGTGTCCGCAGCGCCGCGTCGATCGGCTCATCGCCGTTGAACGCCTCGAACGTCAGGCCCGTCGTCTCTGGCATGTCGAGGCAGCCGAGGAGGATGGCCGCCGCATCGTCGCGCGTGATCGGGCCGCGGCGCCCGAGCTGCGTGCTGAGCTCGACGCGTCCTGTGCCGCGCTCGTCGGTCAGCGAGCCAGGTCGCACGATCGTGTAGTCCAGGCCACTCGACACAAGCTCCCCGTCCGCCTGCGCCTTGGCCTCGAGATAGGGTCGCATGGCCTCCGACGCGTTCGCCGGGTCATGCGCGCCGACGGAGCTGACCATCACGTACCGGTCGACGTTCGCGCGTTGAGCCGCCTCGATGAGCTTCACGGCGGCGCCGAGGTCGACGGTCTGCTTGCGCGCCGCGCCGCTCCCGGGTCCGGCGCCTGCAGCGAAGACCACGGCGTCGGCGCCCTCGACGTATGGCGTGAGGTCGTCGAGCTGTTCGATGTCAGCGAGCACCGGCTCACCGCCGACCGCCTCCAGATCAGGCGCGTGACTCGGGTTGCGGATCAGCCCGCACGCCCGATCACCACGCTCGGCGAGCAGCCTCAGCAGCCGCAGCGCGATCTTCCCGTGCCCGCCGGCCACGACGACATGCATCACGCGATCGTAGCTGCGCCCGGCCGCTGAACCCGAACCCAGGACCGCGAGCCACCGGGCGCGCTGCACCGGTGTCTACTCACACTCATGGCCCGGTCGCTCATGCGCCACCCGCCATCGTCCTTCACCGACTGCCCTGAGGTGGGGTCTCGTCCGCACGGATGCGCTCCGTGCCGGCGCGGAGCGCGCGGCCTTGTTGCCCGAGGAGGCACCGCAGCACGCGTGAAGGGCCTTGGGCCGGAGGAGATCACGCGGCCTGGCGGGCTGTGACGCAGCTGGCGGGCCGGGTGATCGAGAGGGCGCTGGGCGCCAGAGCAGTTAGACGAGCACCCAGGCTATGAGCGCCAGGATCCCGAAGACGACGAGCGCGAGTACCACGACGGGGACGAAGAAATCAAGTGGGTCCTTGTCGGGCACGCATCCGCACCATAGCCGAATCAGGGGCCGGACGCCCAGCCGCTCGCGGGAGCGCAAACGTTCGAGCTCAGCCTCAGTGAGGCAGGCCGGGTTTCACGGAGACCTCGGATTCAGGATCGTGTCCTGGAGGAAGGTGATCCTTCGATCTCATGCCTCGACCAAGGAAGTACCCGCCGGAGCTGCTTGATCGCGGCGCCCGCCGGGTGTTTGAGAGCAACCGCCCGATCAGTCACGTCGCTCGCGATCTCGGGGTCCCGTCGGAGAAACTGCGCAAGTACGTGCGCCAGGTCGAGGCCGATGAAGGGGCGCCCAGCGATCGGCCGACGACGGCGACGACCTCTTCGCCAAGGCCGCCAGGATGCGAAGCTCGTGCCGCCGGCCCCGAAGACGTGCGCAAATCCGACCCCTTCCCGAAGCACGAGGAGCAGATCACGGGCACCGTCGGAAAGAAGGGCACGCTGCCCGAGGAGTTCACCGACGACCTCGACAAGACGCGCGGGCCGCTCGGAGAACCGGCCGAGATCCGCACCGGCATGGTGAACCCATGCAGAGACGTCGCGTTCGTGGACGAGGCGATCCACCACGCGACCTCGTGGACGAGGCGATCCACCACGCGACCACTACTAGCGACACCAAGCACGGTAGAAGTAACTTCTCGCACGACGCGGCAGACGCCTGCCTCCGAGGGAGCCCGGCACCCGCACGCCGCCCGCCGCACCGCTCGCAGCCATCAGCCGCGCGCCCGTCAGCCAGGCATTCCCGCCAGCTCCCGCCGGACGCGCTTCACGGTCACACCGTCCCGCACGCCCAGCCCCTGTGCCCAGCTCGCCACGCGCAGCTCCTGCAGCAGCCAGTGCACCGCGGGCGCGGCGGCGCGCCCGCCGCGGGCGCGGTACTCGGCTTCGAGCTCGTGGATGACGTTCATCCGCTCGCGGTCGGCGGCCGTGGCGTCGGGCAGGCGGTCCAGCCGGCGGAGGGCGGCCCGGATGTAGCGCACGACGTCGGGTAGGCGTGTCGCGCCACTGGCGGCGACGAAGCCCGGATGCACGAGGCCGCCGAGTTGCGCGGCCACGTCGAGCCTGGCCGGCTGCAACGCCGGACCGGCCGGCAGCGCATCCAGCCGCCGGCGCAGCTCGGCCGCGGCGTCGAGCACCGCGACGGCGTCGTCGACGATCGCCTTCGTCGTCGAGACCAGCCCCTGCTCGACGTGGGAGCGCAACGCGATGAACGCCGCTTCGTGCCACGCCGGGCCTCCGCCCGATGCGATCAGCGCGTCGTGGGCCGCCGTGACTGCGTCCTCCAGCACCGCCGCCGCGCCACCATGCGGCGCGCCCGCCAGCGTCAGCGCAGCCGCGCTGTCCAACCCGCGCTGCACCGTCCGCAGCGGCGACGGCACCGTCAGCCGCAGCAGCCTCCTCGTGCCCGCCCACATCGCGCGCGTCTGCGCCTGCGGCGACTCCAGCGCCCGTACCGCGACGCTCTCCCCCTCGTCGACCAGCGCCGGATACGCCCGCACCGCCTCGCCCGTCCCCGGCAGCGCGATCGAGCGGGGCAGGTCGCCGATCGTCCAGTCGCCCAGGCCGCTGCGCTCGATCGCGCTGCCGGGGACGGGCGAGGCGGTGCGGGCGTATCCGGCGC
>DATMJM010000295.1:0-5002 GCA_035553935.1 Solirubrobacteraceae bacterium | reverse complement strand
CTCGTACACCTCCAAGCCGGGCTCGAAGCCATACGGCGGCACGACGAGCAGGTGGTTGGCGAACGAGCCGCGCAGCCAGGGGCGCGGGAGCGCGATCACGCTGCCGACGCCCAGGCCCTCGTCGGCCTGCGCGTTGAAGATCGCGACCGCGGCGAGCATCTCGGCGAGGATGGGGTCCTGCTCGGGCGCGAGCAGGACGTACTCGGCGCCGGTCTCGCCCGCGGTCGCCGACTGGGCAGCGCCACAGGTCGCGTAGACCCACGGCTTCCCTTCGTCGGCCGGCGCGATCCGCCAGACCCGAAAGCCCGGCAGCCGCTCCTCGACGTCGCCGCGGACGGGCGCGATAACGGCATGCGAGCCGTCCGGGAAGTGGCGCTCGAGGTGCTCGGCGAAGCCCATCGCGCCATCGTCACACACCGGCAGGACCCGCGGCACTTCGTAGGCTCTTATGCAGCCGTGGTGTGCTCTAGCCAGGAGCGTCTGAGATGAAGGTCCTCGTAGTCGACGATGAGCCCGGCGTGCGCGCCGCGCTGCAGCGCGCGCTGACGCTCGAGCGCCACGACGTGATCCTCGCCGAGGACGGCCAGGAGGCGCTCGACGTCCTCGCCGAGCGAACGGTCGACGCGATCGTGCTCGACGTCATGATGCCGCGCGTCGACGGCCTCGAGGTCTGCCGCCGCCTGCGCGCCGCGGGCGACCGGACCCCCGTGCTCATGCTCACCGCGCGCGACGCGATCGACGACCGCGTCGACGGCCTCGACGCGGGCGCCGACGACTACCTCGTCAAGCCGTTCGCGCTGCGCGAGCTCAACGCCCGCCTGCGCGCGCTGCTGCGGCGAGTCGACCCCGGCGGGCCGACGCTCGCGTTCGCCGACCTCGTGCTCGACCGCGCCGCGCACGAGGTCCACCGCGGCGGGCGCCGGATCGAGCTGTCGAAGACCGAGTTCTCCCTGCTGGAGACCTTCCTCGAGCATCCGCGCCAGGTGCTGAGCCGGTCGACCCTGTTCGAGCGCGTCTGGGGCTATGACTTCGGCGCGACGTCCAACGCGCTCGGTGTCTACATCGGCTATCTGCGGCGCAAGACCGAGGAGGGCGGCGAGCGGCGCCTGCTGCACACCGTGCGCGGCGTCGGCTACGTCCTGCGCGATCCCTGATGATGGCGCTGCGTCACCGGCTCACGCTGCTGGCCGCCGCGACCGTCGGCGTGACGGTCGTGCTCGTGTCGGTCGTCGCCTACTTCGTGCTGCGCAACGAGCTGCGCAACCAGGTCGACGAGGCTCTCGCCGCGCAGTACGAGCAGGTGCAGCGGCTCACCCGGGAGTTCGGCCCCAGCCGCGCGCTCGGCCTGCGCCTGCCCGCGCCCTCGGCGCGGCGGGGCGGCCCGAACGGCCCGGTGCAGCTGCTGACGGCAGACGGCAGCATCGTCTTCCGCGATCCCGACAGCGACGTCGTGGTGCCCGTCGACGAGAGCGACCGCGCCGTCGCCGGCGGCAGCCGGCAGGCGGCGCTGCGCGACGTGCACAGCGCCGACGGGGTGCACCTGCGCGTGCTGACCGTGCAGATCGGCGGCGGCGCGATCCAGCTCGCGCGCAGCCTCGAGGGCGTCGACCGGACGCTCGGCCGGCTGCGACTCGTGCTCGTCCTGCTCTGCGCGGCCGGCACGCTGCTGGCCGCGTTCTTCGGCCGCCTCTTCGGCCGGCAGGTCGTCCAGCCCGTGACCGAGCTGACGGCGGCCGCCGAGCACATCACCCAGACCGACGACCTCGGCCGGCGGATCGTGGTCCGCAGCGACGACGAGGTCGGCCGGATGGCGCAGCGCTTCAACGCGATGCTCGACGCGCTGGAGGGCTCGCGGCGCGCGCTGGACCAGTCGGTGCACTCGCAGCGCCAGCTCGTCGCCGACGCCTCGCACGAGCTGCGCACGCCGATCACCTCGCTGCGCACGAACATCGAGGTCCTGCTGTCGGAGGAGGGCGAGCTGCGGGGCGACGACCGGCGGCGCCTGCTGGAGGACGTGCGCGCCGAGACGGAGGAGCTCACGGCGCTGATCACCGACGTCATCGAGCTCGCGCGCGGCGACGAGCCGCTGTCTGGCGTCGACGACGTGCAGCTCGACGATGTCGTCGCCGAGGCCGTCGCGCGCGCCCGGCGCCGGCGGCCGGCGACGACGTTCGACGCGACGCTCGAGCCGACGCTCGTCGTCGGCCTGCCCGAGCGCCTCGGCCGCGCCGTCGACAACCTGCTCGACAACGCCGCCAAGCACGCGCCGGAGGGCTCGGTCGTCGAGGTCGTGCTGCGCGACGGCGAGCTGACGGTGCGCGACCACGGCCCGGGCATCCCAGCGGGCGACCGGCCGCACGTCTTCGACCGCTTCTACCGCGGCGCCGCCGCGCGCGGGCGGCCGGGCTCCGGGCTCGGCCTGGCGATCGTGCGCCAGGTCGCCGAGACGCACGGCGGCACGATCGCCGTCGAGGACCCGCGCGGAGGGGGCGCCCTGTTCCGGCTGACGCTCAAGCCCGTCGACGCGCGCGCGCAGCAGCCGCGGCCGCGGGCTCCCGCCGTGCCGTAGGCCCGGACGGCGCTACGCGGCGGCGGCCTGGACGACCGGCACGACGACCGGCGCGCCGTCGGCGACCTCGAAGCGCTTCCCGTCGCTGACGACCGCCAGCGGAGCGCCCTCGAGCAGGGTGTAGGTCGTCGCCTCGTGCGTCATCTCGACCCCGAGGCGGCTGCCGCGGAAGATCAGCCGGAAGCGCATCCGCGTCCACTCGGGCGGCAGCCGCGGCGTGAAGCGCAGGTCGTTGCCGTCGACGTCGCGCAGGCCCGCGAAGCCGTTGACGAGCGCCATCCAGACGCCGCCGCAGGACGCGACGTGGATACCGTCGCTGACATTGCCGGCGAGGTTCGCGAGGTCGATGGCGACGCTCAGCAGGAAGTAGTCGTAGGCCGCCTGCATGTCGCCGACCTCGGCCGCCATGACGCTCTGCACGCACGACGACAGCGAGGAGTCGCCGGTCGTCAGCGGGTCGTAGTACTCGAACACGCGCCGCTTCTCCTGCGGCGTGAAGCGGTCGCCGGCGAGGAACGTCGCGAGCACGACGTCGGTCTGCTTGATGACCTGGTGGCGGTAGATGTTCAGCGGGTGGTAGTGCAGCAGCAGCGGATAGTGGTCCAGCGGCGTGTGCTCGAAGTTCCACGGCTTGCGGTTGAGGAAGTGCTCGTCCTGCAGGAGCACGCCCGCGCGGTCGTCGTACGGGATGAACATCTTCTCGGCGGCACGGCACCACTCGTCCGGCTCGTGTGGCTCGATCCGCAGCCGCGCGACGAGCCTGTCGTAGGCGTCGGGGTCCGTCTCGCGCAGCAGCTCCAGGCCCTCCGCCGCGGCTGACAGGTTCTCGCGCGCCATGAGGTTCGTGTAGGCGTTGTTGTCGACGACCGCTGAGTACTCGTCGGGGCCGGTGACGCCCTGGATGCAGAACGCGCCATCGCGGCGCACCGAGAAGAAGCCCAGGTCCGCCCACAGGCGCGCCGTCTCGACGAGGATCTCGACGCCCTCGCGGGCCAGAAACTCCTCGTCGCCCGTGACCCGCACGAACTGGCGCACGGCGTAGGAGATCGCCGCGTTGATGTGGTACTGCGCCGTGCCCGCCGCGTAGTATGCCGACGCCTCCTCGCCTGAGATCGTGCGCCACGGGAACAGCGCGCCGCGGTGGCCGAGCTGACGCGCGCGGCGGCGCGCGGCCTCGAGCATCTCGTAGCGGAAGTGCAGCAGCCGGCGGGCGACGTGCGGCTGCGTGTACGTCAGCACCGGCAGGACGTAGATCTCCGTGTCCCAGAAGTACTGGCCCTCGTAGCCGCGGCCGGTCAGGCCCTTCGCGGCGATCCCGTGGCCCTCGACGCGCGCCGACGCCTGGCGGATCTGGAAGAGGTTGAAGCGCACGGCCTGCTGGATGTCCTCGGGGCCGTCGATCTCGATGTCGGACTGCTGCCAGAACGCCGCAAGGCGCTCGCGCTGCACGTCGGCGATCCGCTCGAAGCCGTCGCCCGCTGCGCGGTCGAGCGTGCGGTTGACCCGCCGGACGAGGTCGCCCGGCGGCGCCTGGGCGGCGTGGTGGTAGCCGAGCAGCTTGGTCACGCGGGCCGGCACACCGCGCTCGGTGTCCAGGAAGAACACGACGCGCCCCTCGTCCTCCTGCACGCTGGACTCGATGCTGTGGCGCAGCTCGGTGTCGATGCGGTGCTCCATCCCGCATGCCAGCCCGATCCCGCTGGAGCGCGTGGTCAGCTCGAGCAGCACGCGCGTGCCGTTGCAGAACTGGTCGACGGGCTCCAGCGCGGACTCGTCCATGCGGACGCCGATGCGCGGGTCGTCGTGGCCCTTCGGACGGGGGAGGTGGGTGACGAGCTCGGATGCGATCGCGAGCTCGGCGGCGCCCGACACCAGCGTGACCTCGTAGGAGATCGCCGCCAGGTGGCGCCAGTGCAGCGACGCCAGGCGCTGGGAGCGCAGGTCGACGACCGCGCCGCGCGCGGTGCGGAAGCGCACGGTCCGCTCGAGCGTCCCGGCCTTCATGTCCAGGACGCGTTCGTAGTGCAGGATCTTCGACTCCGCCAGGACGAGCGGCTCCTCGTCGACGTAGAGGCGGATGACCGAGCCGTCGGGCGCGCTGACGATCGTCTGCCCAGTCGTCGCGAAGCCGAATGCCGCCTCGCCGTAGGGGATCGGCCACGTCTCGTGGAAGCCGTTGAGGAAGAAGCCCGGATCGTTGGACGGCAGCCCCTCGTCGTGGACGCCGCGGATGCCCATGTAGCCGTTGGCGATCGCAAACAGCGTCTCCGCCTCGTCGGGGCTCTCCAGCAGCGAGAAGCGCCGCGACACCAGGCGCCACGGATCGATCGGCAGGGCGTTGCGCAAGGCGGGTGCCTTCCGCGCCTCACGGATGCGATTGAGCGCCGCGAGGCGCGAATCCCTCAGGCTCAAGCCAGCAACTCCTCGAGGTCG
>DATMJM010000294.1:0-2272 GCA_035553935.1 Solirubrobacteraceae bacterium | reverse complement strand
GCCGGTGGCCTGGCGTCCCCGTTCGTCGTCGCCAGCATCGTGTTCATCGGCGGCGCCGTCCTGATCTACCTGACCGACGAGCGGAAGGCGTAGGAGCGAACGGCTCCCGTACGGATCGTGCGCGAAGCGCTTCAAGGCTGGCGGTACTTTCGAGCCTGGCCGGCCCGACCGGGAAGCATCCCATTCTCTGTGCTCGATCAGGCCGGCGAGGGCCACGGTCGGAGAAGATCGGCGAAGCGCTCGGCCCAGTAGCGGGTCCAGGTGCCGTTGATCCGGAGGAGCCTCAGGTGGAGGAGCGGGTTCGCGCCGCGCCGGAACCAGCTCATCCCGCGGGCCTTGAAGCGGCGAGCGACGACGAGGTCGACACCCTTCTCCATCGGGCCCGACGAGGCGAGCGGGACGATCGCGTAGTGCTCGATGGCCCGCCGGTTGGCGGCAACATAGCCGGCAACCGCGACGAGCTTGTCCGAGCGGGCGAGGTCGGCTCCGGCCTCCTCGAACGCCCAGCCGGCGAGGAGTTCGAGCAGGCGCTCGGCATCGCCCGGCTCGGCGGCTGTCAGGGCGAGCTCGAGCCGGTCGGGCCGCTCGTCGCCGATCGCCCGGCGGAGCGCCTCGACCAGGTGGTACCAGTCGAGCAGCTCGATCGCGGTCGGAAAGCTGCGCTCCCGGATCCAGCGGATGGCGCTGGCGCCGTCGGACACGAAGAAGATGCGCTCGGCGTCGAACACCCCGAGCCCGACGCAGGTCGCCGTGAACCGCTCGGCGAACGTCGTCCAGCTGCCGGTCCCGCCGACATACGTCCGGCCGGTCAGCGCCCGCCTCGTGCGACCGGTCCGCCGGACGCCGTCGAAGACGAGCCCGACCTTGACCTCGAACTCGGTGCCCGAGTCGCGGTCATGGACCATCGTCCCGTCGGCGCTGACCCAGACCGTGCCACGCCGCGGCCCGTCGCGCCCTCGGACCGGCCGATCACCGAGCACCGCCTCGGTCTCGGCGGCCACCGCAACCTCCATCCGCCTGCCCTCGTCGGCCACCCAGCGGTGAAGCTCACCCCGGCCGATCGGCCAGCGGCGCATCTCGGCCGCGGTGTCGACGGCCTTCTGATAGCTCATCTCGGTGACGAGCCACAGGCCACGCTCCCGGACGCCCAGGGTGTGCTGGGTCCGCGGCTCGAGCCCGAGCGCGGCGTCGAGCGGGACAACCTCGCCGGCGCAGCCGGTGCAGCGGAACCGTTGCCGGCGCAGCTCGACCTCGCCGGCCAGGGTGACCAGGCGGCGGGCCGCACGGCCGTTCGCCTTCATCGGCCCGCCACACCGCTCGCAGGCGCTCGGTCTCGGGAGCGCGGCCTCGAGCTGTGCGACGAGCTCCGCCCAGAGCTTCAACCCGATATCGGCCAGCGCGGCGCTGATCGTCCGCTCGAGCGAACCGACGTCGGCATGCTCCGTCGCGAGTCGCACCTCGACCGGGACCGTACACTCCATCCCGAGCCCCTCCACCTGCTGATGACTGACACCACCAGCGTGATGGATGGGGCTCTTCCCGTGTCGGCCCGGTCAGCACAGACGATGGGATGCTTACCATGTCGTCCAGTTCCCTAGACAACCCCTACGCACCGCCGGTACGATATCTGAGTCGCTCGCAGAAGGGGATTGAGGATGGCGATGGGCCAGCGAGGGGCTGGTGATCATGACAGCCTCGCGGCACTGCTGGAGGAATGGCGAAGCGCGGAGCGCCGGCTTGGGTCGATGGCGCAGGACGACCCGGAACGGCCGCAGGCGGAGGCGGAGGTCGATGCCTGCCGGGACGCCTACCAGGCAGCACAACGCTCGTCGAGCAGCGATTTGATGTCGTCGAGCCTGACCTCGTCTCTCGGCTGACGCCCAGGCGCGGCTGCCGCGACCGACCCGCCGCGGTCAGGAGCCCTGTCGGACGGGCACGATTCGGGACAGCGTGTCCGCTTCCCAGTCGAGGAGCAGGATCTCCCCGTCGGCGTCGCGCCCGAAGCTGGACACCATGCTGGCCCCGAACGCCTCCGACCAGTCCCGCTCGTCACGGACCTCGCCATCCGCGAAGTGGAAGCTGCGGACCCAGCCGGTGCACCAGTCGGCGTAGAAGTAGTGCCCGTCGAACTCCGGGATCGCACTGCCCCGATACACCTCGCCGCCGGTGATCGAACACCCCCGGTCCTCGCCCCCATGGACCACTTCCAGCACCGGCTGGGTCCGCAGCTTCCACTTCGCGGATGGCGAGGTCCGTGACGAGCGGGACTGGT